>JABDQY010000236.1 GCA_013042025.1 Bacteroidia bacterium | reverse complement strand
TAGTTATTATTCATCAAGGTCCATATACAAAAGGATCTCATAACTCAGATGTAACTAGTGGAAGTGATATGAGACATGTTGAATTTAGAAGAAATTTCTTACCTCTCTTAGAAAGATATGGTGTTGACATTACTTTAGGTGGTCATAGTCATACTTATGAAAGGTCGAAATTACTTAATGGTCATTATGGTTATTCTACAACGTACAATTCAAGTACTCATGATGTTGATGATGGATATGGAAGAATGCCTGGATCAGGATCATTGACCAACGATTGTGCATATGAAAAAGTTACAACAGGTACTAATGCAGGTATTGGGGCTATTCATTGTACAGCGGGAAGCAGCAGTAAAAGTGGATCCTATGCTATAAATCACCCAGTAATGAAAGTAAACTGGAATACAGCAGGTTCAGTTTATATAGAAGTAAATGACAATAAGTTAAGCTGGTGGTATCTGGAGCAAAACGGAGACACCACTGATTACTTCCAAATTCTAAAAGATACAGATTACGATAGTACTCATGTACTAACTGATAGTACTGTAACATTAACAGCTAGTTGGCCAGAAGGTCCATATTTATGGAGTAATGGAGCAACTACTAGAAGTATTACTACCACATTAGGAGTTGATAGTACTTTTTATGTTCAAAATATAACGGGAAGCACACCATGTATGATTGATTCATTCAGAGTCGATTTCCCATCATTGGTGCGTTATCCATTTACCGAAATTGATACTACAGGATTAACTTATGTCGATAGTGATGGAAATAGTGTTATTCGAGCTTATGATAGAACTGAAGCAGATGCTAATGGATGGTATTACTATTGTAATAGCCAAGATCCTAATTCTTTATTATTTGCAGTTAGAAATAGTTTGTCTGGTGGAAATACATTGCCAATAGACAACGTAATTGATTTTGTGGAGGTAAGAAAGGCAGGTATTTATGATCGTATAACAACAGGTACAGATTCCTTTAGAGGTGTTATGCCATTTGATTGGAATGTAGGTACAATTTCCCAACCAAATGGTAATATGGATATCAAATTCTATTTTGATCCAAATGACTTAGCTGCTTTTACAGCTGTTATGGACTCTATTGATGCTACAAATGCAGCATTGGTTAGTACAAGAGAATGGTTCAAAGCAAATCAAGGTTCAAATGTTAGCTTTTTAATAAGTGATTTATCAATTGATTCTGTTGCCAATAGCACAGACTTAACAAGTTTATTAGTTGCTGCTCCAAATTATACGACGGGTGTTGGTTCTACCGATGGAACACCATGGGTAGATGCTGGTAATGGTAAAAACTATATTCAGTTTAATGGTTTAAGTAGCTTCTCTGGTGGTACATTAAATCAAACATTATTTGATCCTGCTCCTGTGCCTGTTAATTGGTTGGCTGTCCGAGCTTCATGGCTAGGAGGAAATGCAGAGTTAATCTGGCAAACAGCTCAAGAACAGGATAACGACTATTATGCAATCGAAAGAAAAACTCCTACCAACCAGTTTGTTGAAATAGGACGTGTTGATGGAAACGGAAATAGTGGATCTATCAATACTTATCAGTTTACCGATACAGAAGCTTCTAGTCAAGATGGAGAAAAAATAACCTATAGAATCAAACAAGTTGATTTTAACGGTGAGTTTTCTTATTCTGATGTTGTTAGCTTAACAAAAGAAAGTATTAATGTAGTTTCGATTTATCCAAACCCAACTAAGAACTTGATAAATATCAGCATAGATGAAAGTATTTTAACCAATGATTTACACGCTCAAGTATACGATTTGGATGGCAAATTGTTGGTGAAAGAACATATTGTTGCATCAGGCATTCTTTCTATTGACTTAAGCGAATTAGCATCTGGTCAATACATCGTAGTATTAAACTCAAAAGAGAAATTATACACCTATAGATTGATAAAAGAATAGAAAGGAATTGTAAGGCTTTCTGTCTATTCAAAGAAGGGCCCTTTCCAGTTTGCTGGAGAGGGCTTTTTTGTTGTTTATTTTCTGGAATGATTTACCTTAGCATTTTTACAAGTAGATAGTAATATTATCAATGGATAGCATTTTTTTATATAGTATAATTTCTCTTTTAGTTGGGGTAGGTGTAACAGCTTTATTGCTTCATTCCTTGGTTATTAAAAAGTATAAAGTGCTTGAGACTGATTTAAAAGATCAAAATCGGATTAAAGAAAATGAGCTGATTGATGAACGAAAAACACGAGAACAACTAAATAGTGAACTTATTGCAACAAAATCAGATTTAAATCACACACATACGAGGCTTTTAGAACAGAAAGAAGAATTGGAAAATCTTAATCTTAAACTTTCTAAGGATTTTGAGAACATTGCAAATAAAGTTGTGTATCACAATAGCAAGGTAATGCAAGAGAAGCATGAGGAGAAGTTAATGGCAATGCTCAATCCATTCAAAGACAAAATTGAAAATTTTGAACGAAAAGTAGACGAGACACATAAAGAGAACATTAAGGAGAATCAAAGTTTAAAGGAGCAAATTAATCATCTTAAAGATTTAAATAAATCAATGAGTGATGAAGCTCGAAATTTAACTTCAGCGTTGAAGGGAGATAAGAAGCTTCAAGGAGATTGGGGAGAGCATAAACTAGAACGTATTCTTCAAGCTGCAGGATTAGAAAAAGAAATTCACTATAGAAAGCAAGTAAATTTAAAGGATGAGAACAATAATAATTTCCGTCCTGATTACATAATCTACTTGCCTGATGACAAAAACTTAATAGTTGACAGCAAAGTAAGTTTGGTAGCATACGAGCGGTTTTATAATTCTGAAAACTTAGATGATGGTAAACAGCAAATTGCATTGCATGTTAAAGCTATAAAGGATCATATTACAAGTTTATCCAATACCAATTACAGTGAACTTTTAGGAATTAACTCACCAGACTATGTAATTATGTATATGCCCATTGAAGCTGCACTTGGTTTAGCTATGACAGAAGATACCGGTCTATTTGAATTCGCTTTAAGTAAGAACATTGTTTTAGTCTCTAATAACACATTGTTGGCTACGCTAAAGACCGTCTCTTTTATTTGGAGACAAGATATGCAAAACAAAAATGCTATTGAAATTGCACGTCAAGGAGGAGCTTTATATGATAAGTTTGTGGGATTTGTTGAAACACTTATTGGTGTAGGGAAAAAAATGAACGATGCAAAAGATGGATACGATAAGGCAATGAATCAACTTACAGACGGAACAGGTAACCTCGTTAGGAGGACAGAACAACTTAAGAAGCTAGGTATTAAGACATCAAAAGCATTGCCTGAAAAGCTTATCGATAGAAGTGAATAAGATAAAAAAAGCCCCTTTGCATTCGCAAAGGGGCTTTTAAAAAGTTTTATTATTTAGTTAAGTAAGAACTTAACTGGCAAACGATAACGCATGTTTACCGCCTTATCTCTTTGTTTTGCAGGTTTCCATTTTCCAGAAGTACTCTTAATAACTCGAATAGCTTCTTGTTCAAGACCAAATCCACGTTTTTTACTAATTACCTTAGGATCAACAACATTTCCATTTTTATCAACGATAAACATTACCATTACTGTACCTTGGATATCATTTTCCTGAGCCATTAAAGGATAGTTGGTGTTTTCAGCAAGATATCTTCTGAAACCATCAACTCCACCGTCAGCAAATTCAGCTTTTTCAGCTACATCATAAATTTCAAGTACTTCAAAGGTTTCTTCTGGTTCTTCTTCTTCATCTTTCTCCTCATATATTTCCATCTCCTCATCTTGACTTGTTTCTGTATCGTCAATTTCAGGATTATCCTCTTCAATTTCAACCTCATCTTCTACCACTTCAATTTCAGGTGGAGGAGGAGGTGGTGGTGGTTTTTTCTCTTGAACTGTGTTTTCTTGCACTACGATATCCTCTTCGATGATGATGTTCTCAATCTCAGCAACTTTTTTCTCATATACTTTATAAGAAAATGCACCAAAAACCACGAGAAGAGATAGCGTAAGACCTACCAAAAAGAAATCGAACCTTTTGTTCTTTAATTCCGATTTTTCAGACTTTTTAACTTCCATAACTTTATTGTTTCAAATTTAACTTAATTATCTATTCATTAATACAGTTTCTGTAGAAAAGGTAAATGCTTTTTTATAAGCGGTAACTTTTTTATCAAAATACCTATAGTAATAACGCCGATTACACTCCCAATCGTATTTGCAATAACATCTCCAAGTTCATAGCTTCTACCATGATGAGTCAAACTTTGTATTAGCTCAATCATTATTCCATAAAGGATGGAAATTATCAATAATATTATTTTTTCGTTAAATGTGATTTTAACACGTTGATTGATCGCCAAAGCCCATAAAACAAAGAAAGTAAAGAATAAGATTAAATGAATTAGTTTGTCCAATTCAAATAAACTATCAAAAGTAAAATCTTCAAATACTGATGCAGGCAACAAGCAAGAAGTTGCTATAAAAAGAGTCCATGCAATTGCAGGAATATGAGCCTTAGTTAAGCCCAAATTTACTATTGACCAATTAAGGCTTTGTAAGCAGAGGCATCTAGTAAATTAGCTACTTCTGAAGCATCTGACATTTTGATTTTAATCATCCAGCCATCTTCATATGGAGATTCGTTTACGGATTCTGGGGCATCTTCTAGTCCCTCATTAATGGATACAATTTCACCACTTAAAGGCATAAATAAATCTGAAACCGTTTTTACTGCTTCAATTGTCCCGAAAACTTCTTCAATGTCAAGTGTTTCACCTTCAGTTTCAATTTCAACAAAAACAATATCTCCCAATTCGCTTTGTGCGAATTCAGTTACTCCTACAGTAGCCATGTCGCCATCTATTGCTACCCATTCATGATCCTTAGTATATTTTAAATTTTCTGGAAAGTTCATTATTTTGCTGTTTGTGTTTTATTAGTTTTTATTGTTTTTGATTCTGCTAAATGTCTTTTGTGTACGCCGAAAATAGAAAGTACTTGAAATAGCTTTTCTTTTAAATCCTTGCGTTCTACGATAAAATCTACAAATCCTTTTTCTTGTAAAAATTCAGAACGTTGAAATCCTTCTGGTAAGTCTTTCCCTATTGTTTCTTTAATAACTCGTGGCCCCGCAAATCCTATCAATGCTTTTGGCTCAGCTATATTGACATCACCTAACATTGCAAATGAAGCAGTTATTCCACCAGTTGTAGGGTCAGTTAATATTGAAATGTACGGAAGTTTAGCCTCACTTAATAACGCCAGTTTTGCAGAGGTTTTTGCCATTTGCATTAATGAAAATGCAGCTTCCATCATTCGGGCACCACCACTCTTTGAAATGATAATCATTGGAATTTTCTCTTCCAAGGCTCTATCAATTGCTCTCGCTATCTTTTCGCCAACAACCGATCCCATTGAACCTCCAATGAAACCAAAGTCCATCACGGCCATCGAAACTCTTAACCCTTTTATTTTTCCTGTTGCTGTTCTAACAGCATCATTAAGTCCACTCTTTTTCATCGACGATTCTAGTCGGGTTGGATAGGACTTTGTATCTTCAAATTTTAAAGGATCATTTGAGATGAGGTTTTCATCAAATTCTTTGAATTTTTCATCGTCAAAAAGTATTGAGAAATACTCCCGAGAACCAATTCTTCCATGAGAATTGCAATTCGGGCAAACCCAATAATTTTGCTCAAATTCCTTTGTACTAGTAGGTTCTTTGCATTCGCTGCATTTATACCAAAGACCATCTGGGGTAGATTTTTTGTCTTGGGTTTTAGTTAGAATCCCGTCTTTTACTCTTTTAAACCAACTCATAGAATTTAAACAAATGTATAATAATTAAATAAAGCGAAAACCCCTCCTATTTCATTTTAGAATCGACTAAAGAAGTTCCTAAAATAAAATTAGCTCAGAATCCATTAATAATACACGCTTTTACAGTTTCAATTTAGCGAACAAAATTACATTTTTTTTAATTCCTACCTTTGTATTTTTATGACCGAATCTATAAAAGTTCAAATTGCAAATTCCAAAAACCAACTTGATGAAATCTTTGATATTAGACGTATTGTTTTTGTAGTTGAGCAGCAAGTTGATGAAAGGGAAGAGTACGATGAATTTGAAACTTCTTGCACACACTTAATTGCTTTGTACAACGATAAACCTGTTGGAACTTGCAGATTTAGAAATACGGATAAGGGAATTAAACTCGAACGATTTGCTGTGTTAAAAGAATTCAGAAACAAAGCAATTGGTGCTGCTCTTGTTAGAAAAGTACTAGAATTAATTGATCTTAACCAGCACATCTATCTGCATGCTCAAATTCAGGTAGTGGATTTCTATGCCCAATTTGGTTTTAAAAAAGTGGGAGAGCAGTTTGTTGAAGCAAACATTAAACACTATAAAATGGTGTTGTAATTACATCGTCTTAACCCATAAAGGTAGACCGCTATCTTTCAATCTATTTATCAATAAAATCGCTTTATCCTTTTCACTAAAGTTTCCCATATGAACATAAGTTCTTCCACTTTTTTTGTCAAAGTGCTCATATCCTGTATGGCCCTTTAATTTTAAAGTGCTTATATAAGATTGAGCTGCTTTGGAGTTTGCAAAAGAACCTGCAATTACATAGAATTCACTCGTAGTTGTTTTAGGCGTTTCTTTTGGTTTAGTGGGTGTTTTAACTTTAGGAGGTACTTCTTTTGGCACCTCCTTAACAACCTTTATTACTTCAACAGGAACTTCTTTTATTACCTCTTTAATTACAGTTTTTTCAATTATAATGGTATCCGATTTCAACGGAGCTGATTTGAGGGAATTGACTTCCGAACTTAATTCTTCAATTTTGAGTTCATAAGCTTCCTTTTCTTTTTTAGTCAGGCCGCTATTCGCACTGGAGCTTGGTTTTCCTAATTCAAATTTCATCACTACCTCATGGGTGTTCCCAAGTGCAGTTCTCAACTTGTGAGTTGTAGCATCAAATGCGTAACCAACAGTAATTGCATTACTTACTTGAACACCTAGCATAGTAGAGAATGACATTCCATCACGATACGCGATTCCAGCATAACCTTTATTTAACCAATTAAGAAAGAAATTGATGTCTGCTTGCCCTGGAGCGTTTTTTACTTTCCGATACAAAAGGTACGGTTCTAATTCAAAGTTTTCATTCAGCTCAATCTTGTAACTTGCGTGCAGCATCCAATGATTTGCAAGAGTATAAAACACTTTGTTACTTGAGTTTCCATTAAATGCTTCTTGGTTTTGTAGAAATTGCAAGTTTGCAAGACC
>JABDQY010000235.1 GCA_013042025.1 Bacteroidia bacterium | reverse complement strand
GATGTAAAGTCTAAGGTTTTAAGTGACTTAGCAGAAATTAATGGGGAGTCAACAATATATGCATCCAATACATCTTCCATTCCTTTAACACAAATTGCAGCTAGCTTCAAATATCCAACACAAGTTGTTGGTATTCACTACTTTAATCCAGCTCATATTATGAAGTTGGTTGAGGTAATTAGTGCGGAACAAACTTCTGCAAAGGTGTTGGAACAAGCCATAGCATACGTTAAAAGTGTTGGGAAGAAGTGCATTGTGGCTAAGGATGCACCAGGGTTTATTGTGAACCGAGTTGCACGACATTTTTATGTAGAAGGGCTAAAGGTATTGGAGGAGAATGTAGCAAATCATGATGTCATTGATGACCTAGTGAGAAGCTCTGGTTTTAAAATGGGTCCGTTTCAATTAATGGATCTAATTGGCGTTGAGACCAATCTGTCCGTAACAGAGTCCATGTATCAATTATTCAATTACGATCAAAAATTTAGACCCAATCGAATACAACAAAAGAAGGTTCAAGCGGGTTATTATGGAAGAAAGTCCGGTAAAGGTTTTTATACCTACGATAAATGAAGAAGTACCTCATGTCGAGCATTATAGTTTTTTCAGTTTACATGAGCTCATGTAAATCGGAAGATCCATATTCAACCAATTGTTTTGTTCCTGATGTTGCGGTGAATCAAACACTAAACTTGTCGTTACCTGAATATTTTAGATTGCAGAGTTTAGGAGAGTATATATTCTTAACTGGCGGAAATAAAGGAATATTTCTAGTGCATAATTATGATGATGCCTATTATGCAATAGAGCGAACATGTACGTATCAGTCTGACCAAGAGTGTTCTAAAATTTGGGTAGATAGCACCAATTTACAGTTGCGTTGCGGAACAGAATCAGATACGGGTTTTGTGGAGTGCTGCACATCTAAGTATCTATTTGATAGTCGGGTTATTGAAGGACCATCACGATGCAATTTAAAAACCTATCGTGTAAATGCAAGTGGCAATACGCTGTTCATTAATAATTGATGTAGCCTCGCCAGGAATCGAACCTGGATCTAAAGTTTAGGAAACTTCTATTCTATCCATTGAACTACGAGGCCCAATTTATGCTATAATACTACCAGAAGCAGTTGTGTCTTCTGGAGCTACAAATTTTAATTTGCCGTCTGCATCTTCTGCCATCAAAATCATACCACTGCTTTCAATTCCGCGTAATTTACGAGGTGCCAAATTAGCTAAGTAAGTTACTTGTTTGCCAATTATATCTTCTGGGTTGTAATGCTCTGCTATTCCGCTTACAACCTCTCGTGTTTCTTCCCCTACATCCAGTGTAATATGCAGCAAACGATCTGCTTTTTTAACTTTCTCTGCAGATTTTATAGTTGCAACGCGAATATCAAGTTTAGTAAAGTCGTCGTATTGTATCATTGGTTTAAATGGGTTTGATTTTTCTTCAGTATCTGGTAGAGCGGGCTTTTTTAATTTTTCTGTTTGAAATTCGATTGTAGAGTCTTCAATTTTTTCAAATAATAGTGTTGGGTTACCTATCTGATGTGAAACTTTAACAAAATCATTGTATTCTTTAATGTTCAGTAGGTTAAGGATGTTATTAGATGTGTTTGGCAAGAAAATTTGAGCATACTCACCAATTTCCTTTACAATTTGAATGCAGGTATAAATACAATCTGCAACTACTTGTTTGTTTGTATCATCTTTTATCAATTTCCAAGGTTCTGAATCCTGTAAAAACTTGTTTCCAGTTCTGGAAAGCTCTATAAAATGTTCTAGTCCCGCTCGTTGATTAAACTTTTCAAGTGCCGTATCTATATTATTCTTTATTTCAGTAGTATCACAGGTTAGTGAACCTTCAGGAACAACTCCCCCATAGTATTTGTGCGTTAATACTACAACTCGATTGACGAAATTTCCCAGTATGGCAACAAGTTCATTGTTTACCTTAGCTTGGAAATCTTTCCAGGTAAAATCTGCATCTTTGGTTTCAGGAAGTATGCTCGTTAGTGCATACCGAAGCTCATCAGTTTTTCCCGGGAAGTCTTTTAAGTACTCATGTAACCATATTGCATGATTTCTGCTTGTCGATATTTTATCTCCTTCTAAGTTTAGAAATTCGTTGGCCGGAACATTTGTTGGTAGTATGAAGTTTCCGTGAGCATACAGCATTGCTGGGAATATGATTGTATGAAAAACAATATTGTCTTTACCTAAGAAGTGAGTGAGTTCTGTATCTGAATCGTGCCACCACTTTTTCCAATCCACTCCTGCTGCTTCTTTAGTTGCGGTTATGTATCCTATAGGAGCGTCAAACCACACATACATCACTTTCCCATCTGCTCCTTCAATAGGAACTTTTACTCCCCAATCTAAGTCTCTTGTCATTGCTCGTGGTTGTAAACCTTCCTGCAACCAGCTGTTACATTGGCCATAAACGCTTGATTTCCAACGTGATTTCATGCTGCTCACCCAATCATTTAAGAATTCATCCTGAATCTTATCTAATGGTAAATACCAGTTTTTGGTTTCCTTAAGAATTGGAATGTTACCTGTTAATGCTGATTTTGGATTGATAAGCTCTGAGGGACTGCTAGCTCTTCCGCACTGTTCGCATTGATCACCATACGCATTGTCATATGAGCAATTCGGACAAGTACCAACTATGTACCTATCTGCTAAAAACTGTTTGGCATCTTCATCATAGAATTGTTCCGTTGTTTCTTCAATAAAAACTCCTTTGTCATATAAGGTTTTAAAGAAATCTTGTGCTGTTTCATGATGCAACTCATTTGTAGTTCTGCTGAACGTATCAAAAGCAATTCCAAAGTCCTTTAAAGCTTTGGAAATTATCTCATAGTTTTCGTCCACGACCTGCTGAGGTGTCTTACCCTCATTTTTGGCTTTTAAGGTAATTGGAACCCCATGCTCATCTGTTCCACACACAAACAACACATCTTTTCCCTGCATTCTTAAATACCGATTGTAGATATCTGAAGGAAGAAAACAACCTGCAATATGACCAATATGAACTGGTCCGTTTGCATACGGTAAAGCACAAGTTATAAGATGTCTTTTTGCCATGAAGATGCAAAGGTAAGGTGTAGTATATTAAATGACTATCAAATTTTTTCCTTTGAAGTATTTCTGTGGGTTAACTGGGTTCAATTGACTGTTTTCCTCTCCTTTTTTGCACTTTCGTTAAAACGGGATGAAGCACAACAGCCAATAGAATAATGGATGTTCCAATATAGAAACTCAGATTTAGATCTTGATCTTCATTGAGCAACCATACAGCAAGTAAGATCCCATAAACAGGTTCTAGATTAACACTCAAATTTGCAATAAACGCCGATAATTCTTTTAGCGAGTTTAATGCTAAAACATAAGCAACGCTGGTGCAAAAAATTCCTAATACAAGCAAGTAAATCCAGTCATTAGGTGTTGGCAACCAGGCGTTTTGTGGAATGTACATTGCAATTAGTGGTAGCATTAGAGTTATAAAAAGGAATCCGGAAAAGAGCTCAATAACACTAACGGAAATGGAGTTTTCGTTTTGAATATATTTTTTATTAAGTGTAGAAAACAAAGAAGCCAATATTGCAGAGATTAATCCAACAACAATTGCAGGATAATAAGATTCTCCAACTCCAGTTAAAAAGAGAATTCCAATTACAACTAGTACCCCTAGAAAT
>JABDQY010000227.1 GCA_013042025.1 Bacteroidia bacterium | reverse complement strand
AAAGCTCCTGTATTGGAAGTAAAAACAGATAATCAAGTGGTGTATCAATCCTATTTTGGACTAAACCACACTCTAATGGATTTTGAAGAAGGAATTGTAGGCGAACATGTTACGATAAACGGAGTTCCCCTATATGGTAAAAGAGGCATTGCTACGCCGGGCGAATCAAATGCCACCATTGTAACCAATATTATGCATGCATATCTAGTACCCGGAAGGAACAAAATTCAAGTTTGGGGAGTAAATGCAGCAGGAATTCAATCGAATCGAGAAACACGCTATGTGTTTTTTGATACTGTTGCTGTTAAACCCAATTTGTACATTCTCGGTATTGGAGCTTCTACCTATAAAGACAAAGATTACAACCTACAATATGCAGCAAAAGATGTAAATGATTTTGTTGAATTGTACGAGAACAATACCACATACAATAAGATAAATACGCGGATTCTAGAGAATGAGAATGTAAATCTGGAAGAGATTAAGAAAGGTTTAGATTTCTTAAAAGAAGCAAAGGTATATGATCATGTAATTGTTTATATCGCTGGTCACGGTGTGCTGGATGATGATTTAGACTACTTTCTTGCAACACACGATATGGACTTTTCTAATCCATCAAAAAAAGGATTGAATTACGGTTTTTTAGAGGATGAAATAGGAAATTTAACTGCTCGTACACGAACTATATTTATCGATGCCTGCCATTCGGGTGAAATAGATAAAAGTGAACTTGTGGTTTCAACACAAACTGAATCTGAAGTGACCACGAGTACATCATTCAAACGCGGTGCAGGAATTAGCTCGAGCGGTGTTGAGCAAAACAATGTGTATGAACTCATGAATGTGTTGTTTAGCGATTTAAGAAACAATTCAGGTGCAACCATAATTGCCAGTGCTGGAGGTAATGAATATGCCTATGAAGGTGCAGAATGGAAAAATGGAGTCTTTACGTATTGTATCCTGAAGGGATTGAAAGAGCTAACTGCAGATTTGGACAACGATGGTAGTGTTCAATTATCTGAATTACAACGTTATGTAAGTAAGGAAGTAAGCAGTCTCACAAATGGCTTACAAAAGCCTACCAGTCGTTTTGAAAACACCAATACAGATTATTCGTTTTGGGGTGAATAACGATTAACTAAAAAGACCAAAAAAAAAGCTGCTAGAATTAGCAGCTCTCTTTTGTATATAAAGTCCTAAAACGGTGATGAATACTCCGTGTTTGTAGTCAAATCTTTATCGGTTAGCGTATTTAGAAATGCTATTAAATCGGCTTTATCTTGAGCATCTAAGAACAATCCTTTTTCCCTTGTTTGTTCAAGAGCCGGATCCAATGTGGCAGATGCTTTAATTTGAGCGTTATAATGATCTACAACTTCCTCCAATGTATTAAATCGGCCATCATGCATATAAGGTGCAGTTAACGCTATATTTCTTAAGCTTGTAACTTTGAACTTACCTATATCAGCAGCATTATTTGTAGCTTTCTCTCTCCCATTATCGTCAAACGAAGCATCCAGACCATTATTCATGTATTTGTCATTCTCAAAATTTAAACCGCTGTGACAATGTTGGCAATCTGCACCGCTTTCGTTCGGAAAGAATGGATTATAATCAGTAGTAAAAAGTTTAAATCCGCGTTTCTCACTTGCATTGAAGACCGTAGAATCTTGCAAGAAATCATCATATTTGGAATTAATCGACATGATTGAGTTCATAAATTGCTCCATTGCCAATGACATTTTTTCACTCGTTATTTCATCGGTACCAAAAGCTCGAATAAACTGATCTTTATACGTTTGGCTTTCTTTAAGTTTGGCCACAACATTATCTAAAGTCTCATCCATTTCCAGCTCATCTTGAATTGGCAATAAAGACTGGTCTCTCAACAAGTGTGCTCTTCCATCCCAAAAGAATTCATTTTCGTGCCATGCCATATTAAATACTGTCATTGCTTGTCTTCCACCTTTTAAACCTTGTATGCCAGTTGAAAATCTTGCGGTATCGGTAAATGCAAATTCTTGTAAGTGACAACTTGCACATGCCATTTCACCGTCTCCAGAAAGCATTTTTTCATAAAAAAGCATTCTGCCCAGTTTAACTCCTTGAATGGTTAATTGATTGTCCGTTGCAATATTGGGTGCCGGTAGATTTCCATAATTCAACATATAAGGGGTTGTATCATGTACTATTCCTTGTGGTTGGTCTGTAGCTTCATCTTTACAGCTTGCTATAAAAATTGCTACTCCTATTAGTATTAAGAATAATGATTTTATTTTCATGTTATTATTTAAAATTAGGGTCTGTTAGAAATTCATTGTCGGTTAGTGACAATAGGAAGGCTAACAGGTCCTCCTTTTGTTTCTCGGTTAAATTAAGTGGTTGCAAAAACTCACTCTTATTTGGATGAACTTTGCCTCCCGAATTGTAATGCTCGATCACCTCTTCTAAGGTGTTAATTGAGCCATCAAACATATAGGGTGATGTAACTTCGCAATTTCGTAAACTAGCTACCTTAAAACGGGCCTCATCTGATTCCAATCCTGTAAGTCTTCTTCTACCGTTATCTTCATAACTTTCATACAAACCATTGTTCTCAAAAGCATAGTTTGTAAAATTAGGCCCACTATGGCATTGAAAGCAATTGGTTACATTACTGTAGAATAATTCCATACCTTGTTTCTGAGAAGCAGTTAGTGCATCAGACTGATTTTGAAATAAGAATTTATCAAACGAACTCGATTTACTAATTAAGCTACGTTCAAAATTTGCTAATGCTTGTGTAATCACATAGTAATCAGGCCCTCGATTATAAGCTTCCAAGCTCATGGCTACATAGGTAGAATCTTTAGCTAATCGTTCACCAGCCAAAACGATATTGAAATCAAACTCATTGTGCTCCTGAATTGGTACCAAAACCTGTTGTTCTAGCGTTGGAACTCCTCCTTCGCGTGTGAAGTAAGGATGATAAGCAACATTCGCTAAACTAGGTGCATTCCGCACTCCATCACGATTTTTTACTCCTTTACTAAAAGCAACATTATCGCTGAACGACAATTCAGACTTATGACATGATGCACAACTTAATGTTGAGTCAATAGATAAAACACTATCATAAAACAGCTTCTTACCCAATGTCCAACGTGCTAAGTTATAAGCATTATCATCCGGATGAATTACTTCAGAAAAATTACTTGGTAAATTAATGTTATGATTAGCCAAAATGTCTGGCTCATCATCCTTACATCCTATTTGTAATGCAATGACTATGAAACATATTATAATGTAACCAGTTCTCAAATTACGCTTTATTCAATAATTAACTTTTTAGTACTTTTAATACCGTCTCCGTAAAGTGTTATGAAATACATTCCTTTGGTTTCAATGGTGAGTTTGTTGCTTGAATTTACTTGACTCTTGTAGATTTCTCTTCCCGTAATATCAGTGACAATCATTGAACCTTGCAAAAAACGCGTATCTTCTACAACAACATCTACTTCACCAGCACTTGGAACTGGAAGAACAGCAAATGCATCTACTAATTCTAAATTTTGAACAGATGCTGTGCTTGCTTCACCTGATAATGAGGTAAATACTTTTGTTTGAAAATTACGCAAACAAGCTGCAGCTTCATTGTTTTCGCTGTGCTCGATAAGTCCACTAGCCATTCCAATTTGCGAAACTGCTTTTGTATAATCTGCATTTAATGCAATTACTAAAGCTCCGGAAATTGTTTCAGCACCAGTTGCTATTGTTTGATTGAAGAAATTTTTATTTCCTAAAGCATGAATTTGAAAATCTTGTGCAAAATTTACTCCTGACTTTCCTTCCATCGCTACAAATCGATATCCCGATGCCCATCCCCAGTGCATCGATGGATTTTTTGGTGACAATGCATGAGATGCATCCCACTGTGCTGGATTACCATTGTTTACACCTGGATCAACACCTATAGAAAAGTTGATAGCTTCTACCGAAGTGATGTTAAAATTACCTAGGAGAATTGTATCTCTTTTATTAGCACGTTGTAAGGTATAAACATCAAATGCATTAGTTACCATACCTCCGTCGTGAGTGATACTGATTTCTGAAATATAATATTCCATTCGTTGAAGTTTGAAATCATCTCCCATATCATTTTGAGCGTCGCTATTAAAAGCAAAATCTGATGATCCTAAGAAGTGATTAATGGTCAATTTTACATCAGTTTGAGCTGAAGTAGTTAATGCTAAAACAAGCATTGTTGTGATAAGTATTATTTTTTTCATGTTTAAAATTTTTAATTGTTGGTTGTTGTGTTTTCTACATAATCCATTCCGCACGTTGGGCAAGTGCTGGCAGAATCGCTTCCACTTCCTTCGCAGTGCATAGGACATATA
>JABDQY010000225.1 GCA_013042025.1 Bacteroidia bacterium | reverse complement strand
GTATGCTTTCTTTTTAGATTTCTTAACTCGCTTTATAAACTCAGTTTTTTCTATTCCTAACAATTCACAAAATCCAGCAGTATCTATATCATTTAATCTTATAGGAACGGATACCATTAAATCGTAAACCGGCTCATTGTAGACAATTAGCTTCTTATTTCTGTCAAATATTAATCCGCGTTGTGGATAGACGGTTTGTCTTCGTAGTGATATTTTTTCGGCTATTTGAGAATACTTATCATCCCACACTTGGATTTGTAATAAGCGAAGAATGTACACTAAACCTATAAGGATTACAGCAGCATATATATAATATGAACGATAGCTATTCACCTAGTTTTCTTAATGTTATATATTGTATAAGAACAATAATTAATAAAGCCAGAGCCGAACTTAACATAGTAGTTATAATTAATCTATACCCATCAATAGCACCTATGCTCCCCAAACTAAATAGGTATAAATGGTAAAACAAAACCAAGATAGAAGTAACATAAAAAAAGGTACCTGCACTAATATTCTTAATATTAAATTGTAAGTGGTTGGCTTGTTGTTCTTTTAAATCAATTCTACCCAAAATCCACATTCTTAAAAGAATAAGCCAAAGACAAGCACTTGCATGAAATCCTGGAGTTGAGGCAAATAAATCTGCTAATAGTCCTAAGCCAAATGCAATTAAGATCTGATTAATTTTAGAAACGTGGAGAGGAAGTGATATAAGTAAAATAATAAAAACTTGAGGCAATAAATAAGTAGAAAAATCAAGGTGATTTAACACAAAAATTTGCAGAGCAAATATCAATACCCATTGTAATATCTTATTCAACATCTTCTATCAAATTTCCTATTTCGTTTGCTTTATGATTAATAATTACAAATACATATTCCATAGTCCTAAAATTTGTTGAAGTAACAATTTCAGTATTAAAATATTGACTATTTGGTTTGGTTTCCAATTTACTTATTCTTCCTATTGGAATACCACTTGGAAATAGTAGCGATGAATTTCCTGTAGCAACGAGGTCTCCAATTTCAATTTCCTCTAAGTTATTAATACCTTTTATTTTTAAGCTATAGGGTTGTTCATTGTCCCAAATGAGCTCAGTAAAAAACTCGCTACCATTAATAGTAGGAATAACCTTCATATTGGTATTGAGCATCGACATTACAGTACTATATTCATTGCTACTCTTCAATACAATTCCAGCAACACCTTGAGAAGAAACTACACCCATATTTTTATGAATACCATGTTTCTTTCCTTTATTTATAACAAACACATTGTTTGCCTTATGAACTGTGTTGTACAACACCTGTGCTGGAACCATGCTGTACATAGATCTTGTAAATGAATCTTGAACATCAATGGTGTCGTTTAAATAGGTAAGAACACTGTTAGGAGAACTTAGGAAGATTTCAGCAACCTGATTCTGCAAATGCTCATTCTGATCTTTTAACCCAATGTAATTAGTAACATTGGAAGTAGTTTGGTTTACACGTGCAGTTACACTTGTTGCAGCGTGTGTAAACGAAGCTTGTTGATACGGGTTTAAATTAAAAATGAGGAAGGCACAAACTGCTTGTAAGAGGACAAACAGAATTAGATATAGGTTATGTTCTAAAAACGCTAATAGGCGTTGCATTAACTATTTATTGCAAAATTGTTTTATAACTTTTAATGTTTTTAAGAGCTACCGACGTTCCTCGAACTACTGCTCTTAGTGGATCTTCAGCAACATAAACTGGCAGTTTTGTTTTACTTGATATTCTTCTATCTAATCCTCGAAGCAAAGCTCCCCCTCCAGTTAAATATAGTCCTGTTTGGAAAATATCTGCAGAAAGTTCAGGTGGTGTAAGCTCAAGAGCCTTCATCACTGCTTCTTCAATTTTGGATATTGACTTGTCAAGAGCAAGTGCAATTTCAGAATACGAAACCATGATCTGTTTTGGAATACCTGTCATTAAGTCTCTACCATTAACAGCGTAGTCTTCTGGAGGATTTTCTAACTCTGGAAGAGCTGCACCAACTTCAACTTTGATATACTCGGCAGTCCGCTCTCCAATCATAAGATTGTGTTGGCGACGCATATATTCTATAATATCTCCAGTAAACTCATCACCAGCAACACGAATAGACTCATCAGAAACAATACCTGATAAAGCAATTACCGCAATCTCTGTAGTTCCTCCTCCTATGTCAATTATCATGTTCCCCATAGGTTCAGCAACATCAATACCAATTCCAATAGCCGCAGCCATTGGTTCTGGAATCATATAAACTTCCTTACCTCCTGCTCTTTCCGCACTTTCTTTTACTGCTCGTTTCTCAACAGCAGTAATCCCACTTGGAATACAAATAACCATTCGCAATTGCGGGCTCCCCCAGTTGTTCTTGTTATTGATTAGCTTAATAAAACCACGAATCATTTGTTCTGCAGCTTCAAAATCTGCAATAACCCCGTCTTTTAATGGACGAATAGTCTTAATCTCTTCATGCGTTTTACCATGCATTTTCTGAGCTTCTGTGCCTATTGCAAGAACTTCTTTAGTAGTTCTATTAATTGCAATTATAGATGGCTCATCTACGACTAGTTTGTCTTTATGAATTATTAAGGTATTTGCAGTACCTAAATCAATGGCTAAATCTTGAGTTAAAAAATTAAAAATTCCCATTTTTATTGGAATAGAATGTGCTTAAATATTAATGACTGCAAAAGTATTGATTTATTAGGGTAAATAAGAATGAAACTACTTAAAATTCAAGCTACTAGAACAACTTGTTAATATAGTCGACTAGTGCATACGATTCAATACTACCTTCATTCTTTAGTTGATAATATTTTTATCCTTTGAATGATATTTTTTTTATCTATATTTGTGGTCTAAATAATTAAGTATGTTTTTCGATCGCAACATTAAACTTCTTCGTACTAAAAAAGGGCTATCTCAACAAGATTTAGCAGAATCTCTTGAATTAACTCGCTCTAAATTAAACAGTTACGAAAGAGGCGTTCAACCTCCTTTTGATATTCAAATAGATATAGCTGATTATTTCAATGTAACACTTGACGGTTTGGTTCGACACGACTTATCCAAGCTTACCCATTTTAAGTTATCTCAAATTTTAAAAGGAAGTGAAGCGGATATTAGAGGTCGAAAACTTCGCTTGCTTACTGTTAGTGTAGATGCTAATGAAGATGAAAATATTGAAATTGTTAGCATGAAAGCTCAAGCAGGATATGCAGGAGGATATTCTGATCCAGAATTTATTGAAACACTTCCTAAATTTAAGCTTCCGTTTTTACCAAAAAACAGAACATATCGTAGTTTTCAAATCAAGGGAGATAGTATGCCTCCAGTAAGCGAAGGCTCATGGGTAACTGCAAGTTATTTGCAAGATTGGAACGATGTGAAAGACGGAGAAAATTATATTGTTGTTACTAAAGACGAAGGCATAGTATTTAAACGATTGTATAATAAAATTAAAAACGAACAAAACATCACCTTAGTAAGTACCAATAGTGCTTATGCTCCTTACACCCTACATATTGATCAAATACTAGAAATTTGGAAGTTTGAAACGTGGAATGGTTTTGAGGTGTAAGCATTGATTCAACGCTACATAAATTTGCAGCAGAATAATTTTTAAAAAAAAGGCCCCTCACCGAGGTGAGAGGCCTTTTAAACTACTACTACGTCAGTATCTTATTTATCTAAGCGAATGGCATAAGCCTCCTTTTCGCCACTGTTGGTAACACCTTCTATAAGAACAGCACCATCTTTATCTTTTAACGCTCTTTCTACGTCTTGTGTTGTGTGCATAGGTGTTTTATCAATATGTGTGATTACAAAGCCTGCAGGAATTCCTTTCTTTTTAAGCTCACCATTTCCAAGCTTAGCGATTTTAACTCCGTTTCTTATCTTCAATTCCAAACGCTCATCTCGCGAAAGATTTTCAATTTCAGCACCTAGTACCTTCTTTTCTTCTCTAGCGATTGTTGTGTTTATTTCTTTATTTCCTTCTTTGGACAACAAAGTGGTTACAATTTCCTTAGTCTTTCCGTCTCTAATTAGAGTTACTGTTACCTTATCCCCTGGATGATACTTACTGATTTGCTCTTGTAATACTGATGATTTATCTACCACAACGCCATTTATTTGTGTGATTACATCTCCATCCTTGATTCCAGCTTTATCGGCCGCACCACCTTCAGAAACATTAGGTATATACACTCCGCTCAATCCTTTGAGCCCTTTTTCATCAGCTAACTCCTGTGTAATATCCTGAATTCGAACCCCCAATATTGCACGTTTTACTTCACCATAATCACTTAAATCTTTAATGATTTTTTTAGCTAGGTTTATTGGAATCGCAAATGAATATCCAGAATAGGAACCTGTTTGAGAAGCAATTGCTGTGTTTATTCCGATTAACTCACCACTTGTATTTACCAAAGCTCCTCCACTATTTCCAGGATTAACGGCTGCATCCGTTTGAATAAAATTCTCAATAGCATATTCACCTCCTTTTTGTCTCAGTAGATTTATATTTCTTCCTTTTGCACTTACAATACCTGCAGTAACAGTACTCGTTAAATTAAATGGATTACCTACAGCAACTACCCATTCTCCAACTTTAAGCTCATCGCTATTTCCTAAGTTCAAGAAAGGTAGATTATCATCTTCAATTTTTAAAAGTGCTAAATCTGTTTCTGGATCGGTTCCTAAGATTTCTGCTACATATTCTCGTTTATCATCAAGAACCACTTCTACTTTTGATGCCCCATCTACCACGTGATTATTGGTTACAATATATCCATCTTTCTTAATAATTACACCAGAACCCGTCGCCACTTGTGGTCCTCTTTGTTGAGGGAACATTGGTCCATTAAAAAAGTCTTCAAATGGATTAAACTGTTGCTGATTACTTCCATTGGTAGATATTGTTGATTTTATATGTACAACAGAAGGTGTTGAAACTTCAGCAACCGATACAAAATCCAATTGCGGTGCATCTGACAATTTTTCAGCTAACGTAAATTTGGCAGATTGGTGTTCTTGAAAACTTTGAGGTGCAGCTTCCTTAGTCATTAGTTTGTTTAACCCTAGGGCAACTAACCCTCCTACAATGGCAATAGCCAAGATACTTATTCCTTTTTTTACAGTCATATTTAGTGTTATATTTATTTTAATATTTTAGTACAACTTTTGTTCCAAATAATCCATCAATCAAGAAGTTGAAAAAGACTTCTTAATTTTCATTAAATTTGAAAGCAAGTTACAAATTCTTTTGATGTATAGAACGGCTGAAGCCCACTTTTCGTTACCTACCATTTACCTTTCTCGATTAATGAGTATTAACTATCTACAAAATGTTCGGTTTAAATAAACTTACCGACCATAGCGTACTAGAAAGAATGAAACAAGGCGACGAGCAGATGCTTGTACACTTGTACAAACAACATCATACAATGGTAAAAAACTTTGTACTTAAAAACAGTGGAGATGAAAATGTGGTAGACGACATCCTACAAGATACTGTGATTGCGGTTTGGAAGAACGTTCATAAACCAGATTTTATGTTACAGTCTAAACTGAGCACCTATGTGATGGCTATAGCTAAAAATCTTTGGTTTAAGGAATTAAAGAAGCGATCTAAATTTAAACTGGTAGATGAAACAAACCAGCTCAATACACCAAGCGAAGAAATGAAATTGAACATGGACAAATCTATAATTGTTCAATTGGTAGAAGAAATGGATGAAACTTGCAGAAGGCTCCTATCCTATTTCTACTTTGATGGATTCAATAATGTACTAATTGCAGAAAAACTTGGATTTGCAAACGCCAATACTGTTAAATCAAAAAAATATCAGTGCTTTAAAAAATTGCAAGCAATTGTAGTTGAAAAATACAAAAAAGAAGATCTACTCTAATGATTAATGAACAAACATATCATTTGATTAATAAGTACCTCAATGGGGAACTTAAAGGTAGAGCATTGGATAAATTTAAAAGTGACCTTAAGTCCAACGAGGATCTTAGAGATGCTGTTACTTCCCAGGCATCCATTATTGAGTCAATAAAGGCGTTTAGAGAGGATGAATTAAAGAAGAACTTACAAGCCAATCTTAATAAGTCACGAACATTTGTTATTGGTAGAACCTTCAAAATAGCCTTGGCTTCAGCTGCGGTTGTATCATTATTGGTATCCACATTCTTTGTTTTACGACCATTTATGAATTCCTTCAATGACACGATGGTAAGTGAAGAAGTAGAATCTAGTGACACTGCTGATGATTTCAAACCAACTACCGAACCTCAATCGGAGCTAACACAAATAGACACTCAAACGCTTGCAATTGCAGATAATATTAAGACCGATGAAATTGAGAGATTAGAAGAAGAGTTAGAAGCACCTGCTATTGAAGTTGTTGAAGATGACGTTGAAATAGAGGAGACATTTGAAGAGACATTTGAAGAAGAAAGTGAAGCTCCAGATGAAGTGATGATTGAAAAATCAGCCCCAACAACCACAGACGCGAAAGATGAAAGTGGAGATGATGCCATCCAAGATTATGAAGTTAAGGCAGATGAACTTTTAAGCAATAGAAGATACAATGTTATCTCAATAAGCCCAAACTTCAGTGGAGTTGAAGAAACCGCTGCAACTACGGCAAAAAGGTCAAGTACCAAAATTAAAGAAAGTGAGAAAGAAGAAAGTGATGCAGTAGAAGCAACAAAAGCACCAACTTCTTCAAATCCTTCTAGAAGTATTGAAGTAGAACATTGGAAATCTGTTGTAAACTACAAAGGTTACAACTATGATGGAACCAAGGTAAAACTATATGGAATTAACGAGACGAACAATTTAGAGTTTAAAGAGTTAGACAATCGCTTGTATGTAAAAATTGAAGGCAAGCAATATTTCATCGAAAAAAACAAAGATTACAAGAGGTTGGTTGAAGTAACCAGTCCAGCTTTGCTTAATGTACTCAATGACTAAAAAAATTCATTTTTATAAATACCAAGGAACCGGAAACGACTTTGTTATCACATCTGATATCTATCAAATAACAACGCAACAAATTCAATTGCTTTGCGATCGCAAATTTGGTATTGGAGCAGACGGAGTAATTGTTATGAAAAAAGACAGCAGTGTCGATTTTGACATGATGTATTACAACGCTGACGGTTCTGAGAGTTTTTGCGGTAATGGAAGTAGGTGTGCTGTAATGCATGCAAAATTCTTGGGATGGATATCTGACCAATGTTCGTTTAATTCAAATGATGGACAACATGAAGCAAGCATAAACAATGAGCTTGTAAACCTTAAGATGCATGATGTTATTGAAGTAGGATCTAGCGGACAAGATTTTATCGCAAATACAGGCTCACCTCATTATATCAGATTCCAGGACACGCTTAATTTGGATATCGTTTCTCCAGCCAAAGAAATCAGGTATTCAAATGAGTTTAAGGAAGAAGGTATAAATGTAAACTTTGTGGTATCAAAGGATGATTCTCTTCAAATTCGAACCTATGAACGTGGTGTAGAAGATGAAACCTTAAGCTGTGGAACAGGCGTTACAGCCTCAGTTATTGCTGAATATGTTAAAAGCCAACATAGTGGTTCTGATTACTATAGGAAAGTAGAGACTGAAGGAGGTATGCTTGCAGTAAGTTTTACAAAAACAGAATTAGGGTTTCAGAATATTTATTTAATTGGACCTGCAGTTCAAGTTTTTAGCGGAGAAATTGGAATATGACAAAGTGGATTTCACAACTTTTACTCCTCATTTTTTTAGCAATTTCTTCTATACTATACCTAAACCAACGTGTGGTCTGGAAAACTCAGAATCAAACATTTGATTCAATTTCAGAATTACCCTCAAAGAAAGTAGCATTAGTGTTAGGCACTAGTAAGTACATTAGTAACGGCCAAACAAATTTGTTTTATAAGTATCGAATAGATGCTGCTGTTCGTTTATATAAAGAAGGTAAAATCAAATTCATCTTAATAAGTGGGGACAATGGAACGCACCAGTACAACGAACCAAAGACTTTCAAAGCTGATTTAATTTCAAGAGGGATACCTGAAGAAGTAATATTCTTAGATTATGCAGGTTTTCGCACCTTGGATTCTATTGTTCGATGTAAATTAGTTTTCGGCGAAGAGGATATTATAGTTATCTCTCAAAAATTTCATAACGAGCGTGCAATCTATCTTGCTCAAGCTAATGGAATAAAGGCAATTGGGTTTAATGCACAAGACATCAATGGTCGTTATGGGATTCGAACACATCTAAGAGAATATGCCGCTCGAGTTAAAATGTTCATTGACATTTGGATTGGAAAAGAACCAAAATTCTTAGGTGAAAAAATAATCATAGAATAATTTTAATCTAGCTATGATTCTAGACCTTATGGGGTTATGATATTGAGCAAAAAATGCAGTATAGAATAGTTTCCAATTACCATTTTTTTTAAAGTAAATCAGGTAGAAATCTATATCAAAATTACATTTGCAGCAATGATTCAAACAGCAAAAGAAGCAGCAACACATATAAGAAGCAACGACAATGTTTTCATTCATTCAGCAGCAGCAGCACCTCAACAATTGGTTAAAGCAATGTCTGAACGACATGAGGAATTAAATAATGTAAGTATCTATCAAATTCATACTGAAGGGGTAGCACCATATGCAGACCTAGATAAACAAGGATCCTTTAAAGTTAAAACGATGTTTGTAGGACCAAATCTGAGGAACTCAGTTCAGAATGGTACAGGAAGTTATATTCCTATATTCTTAAGCGAAGCCTCTCGGTTATTCCGTAGACAGATTATTCCTATTGATGTAGCATTGGTAACTGTTTCTCCTCCCGATAAACATGGTTATTGTTCACTTGGTACTTCAATTGACATTTCATTGGCAGCTATGGAATCGGCTAAACTTGTAATAGCTCAGGTTAACAAACATATGCCTAGGTCTCATGGAGAAGGCTTAATTCATATTGATAAAATTGACATCCAGGTTGAATATGATGAAGCAATACCCGAAATTGCAATACCTACACTTACACCTGAACAAATTGCCATTGGAGAGCATGTAGCAGGATTAATTGAGGACGGAGCAACTTTACAAATGGGTATAGGAGCAATACCAAATGCGGTTCTTTCATGCTTAGGTAATCATAAAGATCTTGGAGTACATTCAGAAATGTTTTCTGATGGTGTTCTTCCATTAGTGGAAAAGGGAGTAATAACTGGCAGAAACAAAAGAAAATACACCGGAATGATGCTTGCTGCATTTGTTCTTGGGACCAAGAAATTATATGATTTTATTGATGATAATCCAATGGTGAAGATGTGTGATTTCGAATATGTTAACAAGACATCTGTTATTCGTCAAAACCCTAAGGTTACTGCTATTAATAGTGCGGTGGAAATTGACCTAACAGGACAAGTTTGTGCTGATTCAATTGGAAGTAAAATATATTCGGGTGTTGGAGGACAAATGGATTTTATTCGAGGAGCTTCACTATCTGAAGGTGGTAAACCAATTATTGCATTACCATCAACTACTAAAAGAGGAGAATCTAAAATAGTTCCATTTTTAAGAGAAGGTGCTGGAGTGGTAACAACAAGAGCCCACGTTCACTATGTGGTTACAGAGTACGGTGTAGCTTATCTCTATGGAAAAACCATTGAAGAACGGGTTAAACTACTTATTAATATAGCACATCCCGCTCATCGAGAAGAGCTTGAAAAATCGAGCAAATTATTATTTGGATAAGATGAGACTTTCGATTTGAAGGATTCTTTATTTAAGATTTACGTCCAACGCATCTCTTAAGGCATTGCCAAGAAAATTGAAACTCATAACTAACAGCATGATGCAAAATCCTGGAATAATGGCAAGATATGCTGCATCAAAAACAATATAGTTGTAGTGTTCCTTAATCATACTTCCCCAGCTTGGCATTGGTGGTTGAACCCCAAGCCCTAAAAAGCTTAATCCTGCTTCAAGCAAAATTGCAGATGCAAAATTTGCAGCACACACCACAATTATGGGTGCCATAATATTAGGTAAAATATGCTTAAATAGTATACGAATATTTCCAAACCCTAAAACCTTTGCAGCTTGAATATATTCCATTTCCTTTATCTGTAGCACTTGACCTCTAACAATTCTTGCCAGCTCTACCCACATACTTAAACCAATAGCAAGAAAAACTTGATACAATCCTTTCTCCTGAAATGCAAAGCTTATGGCTATTGCTATTAGTAAGCTAGGTAAACTCCAAACAACATTTATTAACCATAAAATTACAGTATCGACCCACCCACCAAAATAGCCAGAAAGTAGACCCAAGGTTGTACCAATAAGCAATGTAATTAGTACAGACATAAATCCAACCAATAACGAAATACGGGCACCAATTATAATTCTACTTAGGACATCCCTTCCATAACGATCCGTTCCTAACCAAAATCTAGTGGTATGAACAAATTCATTTGTCCAAGAGCTTTCATCCAAATCTGATGGAGGTAGTTTTTGCCAAACTAAGACTCCATTTTTAGCAAACTTTGCGAAACTATCAGGATATGAAATATTTGCCACTGGTGTATAGTTATACTGATTTGGAGCACCGCTCACCAATTTCCTGAAAACAGAAGCTTTTTGTATACTGCTTTTCTGAACATCTCTCAACATTAACACCTTAAAACCAGGTTTTTGCAATGCAATCTCTAGATGAATATCATTTGTTTTGGGTGTTGAATCGGTGG
>JABDQY010000220.1 GCA_013042025.1 Bacteroidia bacterium | reverse complement strand
TCTAAAGGCTATGCAATAGAAATACTTGGGAAAACATTGGATGACGCTGCTGGAGAAGCATTTGATAAAGCAGGGAAAATGCTGAATTTACCTTATCCTTCTGGACCTGAAATTGATAAACGAGCATTGAAAGGAGACCCTCTGAAATTTCAATTTTCAACCTCTAAAGTTGGAGATTTGGACTTTAGCTTTTCAGGACTTAAAACATCCATTTTATATTTCTTACAGAAAGAGGTAAGAAGGAATAAAAATTTCATAAAAGAAAATATTTTTGATTTGTGTGCATCTATTCAGCATACTATTGTGTCTTATTTAATAAGCAAACTAAAAAAAGCAATCGAAGAAACGGGTATTAAGCAAGTTGGTATTGCCGGAGGAGTAGCAGCAAATTCTGGATTACGAAACGCATTATTGGTTTTGGAAAAGGAATCTGAAGTGATATCATACATACCCCCATTTGAATATTGCACAGATAATGCAGCAATGATTGCTTATGCTGGGAAAATTAAATTAGAACAAAAAACTTTTGGCACACTTAATGATGTGTGTTATACTAGAACATGAAGAAACTACTTTCACTATTCGCATTGGTGCTGATTTCATCTGCAGCAATTGCCCAAGACAACGACAGCTCATTAATTCGTAAAAATGGAGTTATTGAGGTTCAAAAAAAATTACTGGTTCATGCATTTCAGAATAACGATAGTTGTTTAATGAATCATCGAAAGTATAATGCGGCTGGAGCTTTATTATATGAAAAAACTGATATGTCTTGTTTTGGTTGGCCAAATACTGAAGAAATGTTTCTAACGTATAAAGGAGATAATCCCAATATTATTGAGGTTAAAAGAGATGGAAAGCCATTCAGCATAGCGAATTATGTATGGAGCCAAGATTTAATAGGTAAACCAATTCAAGTAAGCACCCATTTTCTGCAAACGAACGATAGCTCTTTGGTCCGAAATGAATATTTTAAGAATGATAGTGGATGGTTAGATTCAACCTACATTGTTACAAAGAATCAAGATGGTTCTGTTTCGGAAACTGCTACGGTAGCTCGTTATAATTTGAAAGGAGAATTAGTGCAGTTGTTTAATATTGGTGAAGATGGAATAGTGCTGGAGATGGCTTCTTATGAAATGAACGATGATGGTGCTGTATTAAGTTCAGCGTATACTACCTATGGTGAGAAACCAAATTTTACCCAAGTCTTTTTTGAGCATAATCAGAAAGGTCAAATGGTGAAGTCATACAATACTGCAAACCAAAAACAAGAGTTCTTCTATCTTGAAAATGGGTTGATTCAAAACATCTATAGTTATAATCCTAATGGTGATTTGGAAATGGAGTATATCTTTGAATATACATATCAATAAATGCATTTTTTTTGGGTTTTCATTGGAGGAGGATTAGGAGCTGCTGCTAGGTGGCTGCTTTCAGATTATCTAAGTTCTGGTTCTTCTTTTCCTATGGGTACTTTTTCAGTGAACATGATTGGGTGTTTTTTAATTGGAATTGTAAGTGCAATTTTGTTTGAACATTCAGTTAAATGGGAACTTCTGCTAATTGTTGGTTTTCTAGGAGGCTTCACAACATTTTCTAGTTTTGGATTGGATATGTTCAAATTGATTCAAACTGCTGATTATAAAAATTTGTTAAGTTATGCATTACTAAGCAATGTATTGGGGTTAATTCTCGTTATTATTGGACATAAAGCAACAACCTATTTTATTAGCTAATGAAGTACTTGTTAAATATTATCATCTTAATCGCATTCACTTTTGGGTCTGTACGTGCAGATAAATTGGTTATCCCAATGGATGCTGGCCAAAAAAATCATTTGAAAGCCTATGGTATAGCATTTTGGGTTTTAGAGCAAGACCAAGAAGTTGAATGGTTGCTAAATTATGAAGGAGGTAGTTTTATGTTTGACCACTATGAAGCCATAGAAAAAGAGTGCTTATTAAGAGGGGTAAGCTTCACTAGTATATCAGAAAACGATGCCAATAAGATTAAAGATCAGATTGCTAATCCTGCTGTCAATGCAGATGTTGTTAAACTACTGAAAGCTCCAAAAATTGCGGTTTATTCACCTAAAACAGCTCAACCTTGGGATGATGCCGTTACTATGGTTTTGACCTATGCTGAAATTCCATATGATGTGGTTTTTGATGATGAAGTGTTAGGCGGTAAATTGCCATTGTATGATTGGCTGCATCTTCACCACGAAGATTTTACAGGTCAATATGGTAAGTTTTGGGCCAGTTACAGAAATGCTTCTTGGTACAAAGAGCAGGTTAAAGAAGCAGAAGATATGGCATTGAAACATGGTTATGAAACGGTTTCTGAATTGAAACTAGCGGTTACGAAAAAGATTAGAGATTTTACCATTGGGGGAGGATTTTTGTTTGCAATGTGTAGTGCTACAGACAGTTATGATATATCGTTAGCAGCAGAAGGAGTTGATATCTGCGATAGAATGTTTGATGGTGATCCAATTGAATCTGGAGCTCAAGCAAAATTAGATTATACTAAATCGTTTGCATTTAAGGATTTTAGAATTGAGCTAAATCCTATGGTCTACGAAGTATCAAGTATAGATGTGAATCCAAGAACTCGACGCGTAAAAGAAGAGAACGATCTATTTGCCCTCAATGAGTTTTCTGCAAAATGGGATGTAATTCCTACAATCTTAACGCAGAACCACGAGCGAGTTATCAAAGCCTTTATGGGTCAAACCACAGCTTTTAATAAAGACCAAGTGAAAAGCACAGTCATTATAATGGGAGAGAATAAAAGCCTTAATGAAGCGAGGTACATTCATGGAACTATGGGAAAAGGTCAATTTACATTTTATGGAGGCCATGATCCCGAAGATTATCGACATATGGTTGGTGAACCGCCAACAGATTTGAATCTACATCCGAACTCACCTGGATATCGATTGATTTTAAACAATATCCTATTTCCAAGCGTCAAAAAGAAAAAGCAAAAGACTTAAACCAGGTTTTCCAAACACAGGCTTATACTTTCTCAAGAGCTTGTTCTAAGTCCCAAATAATGTCTTTATAGTTTTCTACACCAACAGATAATCGAACAAGCGAATCTGTTACTCCTAATTTGGTTAGGTGCTCTTCATTTACACTAGCATGAGTCATTGTCTTAGGATGTTCCACCAAACTTTCTGTACCTCCCAGACTAACTGCTAATTTTATTAGTTTTAGAGAATTTAATAGTTTAAATGCTTCAGCCTCGCCACCTTTTATTGAAAATGAAACCATTGCTCCGGTACCTGAATATTGCTTTTTGAATACTTCATATTGTTCACAACCTTCTGTAAGTAAACCCAAATATTTGGTCTCAACAATCTTCGGATGATTTTCTAGGTAATCTGCAATTTTCACAGCATTGGATTGCTGTTGTTCCATTCGAACTTTGAGTGTTTCTAAACTTCTCATTAATAACCATCCAGTCCAAGGTCCGGCCATATTTCCTAAAAAAGTTCGTAATGTTTTAACTCGTAACATTAACTCTGAATTTCCTAGAACTGCACCTGCAATAACATCGCTATGACCTCCAATATATTTTGTTGCAGAATACAATACCAAATCAGCACCCAGTTTTAAAGGATGTTGCCAAATTGGCCCCATGTATGTGTTGTCTACCGCAACGATAACTTCATGGTTCGCAGAACTAAATTCCTTAGCTAGATTTTTATAACTTTCAATGTCAACTAAATGATTTGTAGGATTTGCTGGTGTTTCAATAAATACCAATGCTAGTTTATCTGCTTTCCCAGATGCTTTAATCTTGTTCTTTACTTCTGCTATTGATTCGTCTGGATCAAATCCAATGGTGTCAATCTTCAATTTAGGTAGAAATTCATTTATGAAATGATCTGTTCCTCCATAAAGAGGGTTGCTATAAAGAAGCAAATCCCCAGGTTTTAGAAACTCAAGAAGAACAGTTGTAATAGCAGACATACCACTTTCAAATACAGCACATTCATCTGCTTCATCCCATAGGCACAATCTATTTTCTAATATCTCAAGGTCTGGATTGTTAATTCTACTATAGATTAAACCCAACTCTTCATTTGGGCGTTTTGCCCTTTTGCCATAGGCCACTTCAAAGAAGGATTTGCCCTCTTCGGCAGTTTTAAATACAAACGTGGAAGTTTGAAAAATAGGGCATTTTATTGCTCCTTCTGACAGTTCTGGTTTGTAACCATATCCCATCATTAAACTTTCTGGATTGAAATTGTGATTCATTGCAATATAGTTAGAGCAAAGGTAGCTATTAAACAAGTGGAAACGCCGTAATTCTACCTATTTAGGAAGATTAAAATTTAAGCTTTTACTTATTGTCGATAGTCGAATGCTGCAGTATTTAAGCGTAAGCCAAGGTGCAGTAAAGTAGTGTTGTTGTTTTGGACTAGAAGAGGATTAGATTGTGTCCTGAATAGAATGCCAGCATCAATAAACAAGTTGTGATAAAGCATATAAGAAGCGTCGAATGTGAAGGTTCCAACAATGTTTTCAATTCCTTGAAATAGCGTAACATTTGCTTTGTTTTGAAGACCTTCAATATCTCGAGTTATGTCTCCTCCGAAATTAATTGATGTGTTACTTGAATCAATACCTTGTTTCGAATAGCTATATACCAAGGATGTTGTGAGTCTATTTATTGGCTGATACCTAACAATAGCAACAGTTTCTCTGAAATTGGCTCCCAGTGGATGTGCTAAGGATTGATCATAATGAATCCAGTTTTGTGATTTAAACTCATGCTGGTATGTATGCGGTCTTACTTGATTGAATTCTAATTGCAAGTCAAGATTATTTACGTTGGCAACATTCATGTATTTTAATCCTGCTTGGAGACCATTTTTATTTACCCAAGAAGTAGATGAAGGATCAAAAAATTCATTTTTAATAAATTCATCTAACACAAATTGGCCATAAAATGAAAATCGATTTAAGAAGTTCCACTTCCAATCAAATCCTAGCATTACATTATCACTACTATTTAAACCGTGTTCAACGGCTCTGTAAAAAATAAGAGGATTTAAATAGCTGATTTCATAGCTACCTGATTCAGTAGAATCTTGCCTATCAAAAATGACGTTTTCAAACAGCCCTAACGTTAGGTTTTTGCCGACATTCACACTTAGTTGGTGAAGGGCAGAATATTTTCTTAATGATGCTTTTTTCTCCGCATATCCTCTATAATCAATGTGTTGAGAAAAAAGGTTGGTGTAATTTATCTTCCAAACTTTGGTATTAATTTTAAGGAAAGGATGAGGTGCTGCAAGATCTGATAGAATTAATGAGCGATAACCATTCCCTAAGAAATTTTTGTCATGTCCAAACTGAACCATAATTTCTTCAATAGGGGAGAATGTGATATACCCTGCTACATTGAAAAAATCGCGTCCTTGACTTCCAAAAGGTTTTGCGAGTGTTGCCCCGTTTACTACATCTGTAGTTTGGTGTTTTTCTCTTATATAGCTAGGAAAGCGATATTGATTTTCGAGTGCATAACTATAAAATCCTACTTTGTTTCCTATTGTTCCACGTAGTTCAAATCCTCTGCTGTTTCTAAAGGTAGAAATCGAATCTTCTAAATCGTTTCCACCTGAAAATCCAAGAACCGGATTAACAATGAGCTTGAATCGAGGTTCATTGACATAGAACAAAGCGTTCTGAACTTTATAAAATCGTTTTAAGATTGGTTTGGTAGTATTTGCAGAGGTTGCTTGACTAAAAATAACATTGTCATTCAATAGATACGTTTTATTGAAACTATCCACTGAACTTATGGGTTTTATTTTTGAAGCAAATGTGCTTACCGCATCTCTGCGTAAAGGTTTAATCCCAGTAAATAAATCAACACTTATTTCTCCTGATAATATTTCGTATCGATCGATTAGATGATAGTTGAAACTATTTGATGTTAATGGACTCTGAGCAAAAACACTGGAGAACCACAAACATGCTATGAAGAGAAATAAGTGCCTCATGTATTACTCAGCTGTTGGACGAGTAAACGGGATAGTTTTTGGTTTATCACTCGTTGGATTCCAGCAAATTCCTACACTCTCTGGAGTAAGATCGCTTACTTCCCAAATTTGTCCATCTTTTGCTGTTGGAACAATAACTTTGATCATGTTTTCTCCACTTGCTTCCCAAGATCCGTTTTGTTCATTCCCGGCCATCGACATCCAAAAGGAGCCATCGTCTTTTAATTCCATGGCTACGTCAACACCTGCCGTAGCAGCGTCACATGCCCATTTCCCCATTAAATCTGGGAACGGATTGGTTACTTCTTCAACAGCTGCTTCTACTTGTTCAGTCCCAGCTTCTTCTGCTTGATTTGCTTCTTCTTCTGCAGCTGGTTTACTACACGCAACTGTAAAAAATACGAAAGTTAAAATTGTTAAATATTTCATTTTTGGTAATAAATTAAAGCCTCGAAAATAGTTGAAAACATAAAAAGGTTGTGCACTATCTTCGCCACGTGTCTACTGAATCAAAAATAAAGCAACTGACAGAAGAATTAAAGCAGCACAATTACAACTATTATGTCTTGGCTCAACCTATTATTTCAGATCGAGAGTTTGATCAAAAGCTAAAAGATCTTGAAAAATTGGAAGAAGCGTTTCCTCAGTATGCCGACCCTAATAGTCCAACTAAGCAAGTTGGTGGAGACATTACAAAAGATTTTGAAACTGTTGAACATTCGGTTAGAATGCTCAGTTTAGGAAATACCTATAGCAAAGAAGAACTGCTAGATTTTGATGTACGCGTAAAGAAATTAATCGGTGGAATTCCATTTAAATACACCGCTGAATTGAAATTTGATGGGTTTGCAATTGCGTTGCGATATAAGCATGGAAAATTAATACAAGCTATTACTCGCGGTGACGGTACAAAAGGTGATGATGTTACTGCAAATGTTAAAACGGTTAAAAGCATTCCACATCACTTAAATGGAAATTATCCTGAAAATGTTGAAGTAAGAGGAGAAATGTTTATTCATAAAGCTGCGTTTGATAGAATGAATAAGGAACGAGCTAGCAATGGAGAGGATTTATATAAAAACCCTAGAAACACGGCAGCAGGCACAATTAAACTTCAGGACAGTGCTGAGGTAGCTAAACGCCCACTTGATGCTTTTTTATATCAGCTTGTAGAGCATGGAAATGAACAGTTAGATCATTTTGATAGTCTTCAAAGAATGAAAGAATATGGATTGCCTGTAAACGATGCAACTAAGCTATGCTCGACCATTGAGGATGTATGGAAGTTTATTAAATATTGGGATAGTGAAAGGAAAAACTTGAGTTTTGAAATTGATGGAGTTGTAATTAAAGTAAACAGCCGTTTGCAACAGGAGGAGCTTGGATTTACGAGTAAGTTTCCAAGATGGGCAATGTCGTATAAGTTTGAAACGGAAAGAGCAGAATCAAAACTATTATCTATTAGTTATCAAGTTGGGAGAACTGGAGCCGTAACACCAGTCGCTAATTTGGAACCGGTTCAATTATTAGGAACAACAGTGCAACGAGCAAGTTTACATAATGCAGATTTTATAGCTGATTTAGATGTACGCGTTGGAGATGTTGTATATGTCGAAAAAGGAGGGGAAATTATTCCAAAAATTGTTGCGGTAGACAGCAGCCACAGGGATGTTAACTCCAAGCCAACTCAGTTTGCAACGCATTGTCCAGAGTGTCAGACTCTACTTGAAAGAAGTGAAGGTGAAGCGGCATATCGC
>JABDQY010000218.1 GCA_013042025.1 Bacteroidia bacterium | reverse complement strand
CTTTGATATTGAAAGTATTAAGAACAGTGGAATGAAGCTAGGGTATGATGCAATGTATGGTGCAGGACAAAATGTAATTCGAAGATTGCTTCCAGATGCATTTTTAATGCACGCAGATAACAATCCAAGTTTTATGGGTCAAGCACCAGAACCTATTGCACGAAACTTGCAACCGTTTGCCAATGAAATAAAGAAGAATGGCTTAGCGTCTGGTTTAGCTACTGACGGAGATGCTGACCGAATAGGTTTGTTTGATGAAAATGGCGACTTTGTTGATTCTCATCATATCATTCTCCTTTTAATTCGTTATTTAGTTGAATTTAAAGGTGTAAGAGGAAATGTTTATACGAGCTTTAGTTGTACGTCTAAAATTAAAAACTTATGCGAGCACTATGGTATTGTACATCATGTTACCAAAATCGGATTTAAGTATATCTGTAAAGAAATGATTGAGAATGAAAGTCTTTTGGGTGGTGAAGAAAGTGGAGGAATTGCTGTGAGTACACATATACCTGAGCGTGATGGAATTTGGATGGGATTAATTCTTTGGGAATACATGGCTAAAACAGGTAAAACGCTTAGCGAGCTTATTCAAGAAGTTTATGAGATTACGGGATCATTTGCCATGGATAGGTACGATTTACATGTTCCTGAAGATCAAAAATGGGCAATAATAGAAAAGTGTAAAAATGCCCAATACTCAAGCTTCGGAACCTATAACATAACCGGAAACGAAACAGTTGATGGCTATAAATTCTTATTGCAAAATGATACATGGGTAATGATTCGACCAAGTGGAACAGAACCACTTTTAAGGGTTTATGCTCAAGCTGCCAACCAAAATGATGTTATTGCAATCTTAGATGCAACGAAAAACACCATATTGGCGTAGTCTTACATTTTGCCTTTGCATTTTTGTAACAGGCAACATCTTTGCACAAACCGCTTCCGATTCAATCAATTATCCGCTTCGAAAGAAAATAGTAATTGGAGGAAATGCGGTTGCATATTCTGCAACCATGTTTGGATTATATCACTTATGGTACAAGGGTTATCCTTTAAGCAGTTTTCATTTCTTCAATGACAATCAAGAATGGAATCAAATGGATAAAGTTGGACATGCTTTTTCCTGTTACTATGAAGGTGTAGTTGGAATAAAAATGATGGAATATGCTGGTTTCACCCATAAACAAGCTTCCATTTACGGTGGAGCTTATGGTTTCTTTATTCAGAGTGGAGTTGAAATTTTTGATGGCTTCTCCGAAGGTTGGGGAGCAAGCGTTGGTGATATTGCTGCAAATACATTTGGATCAGGTTTAGCTATATCGCAAAGTCTGCTCTGGAACGAACAACGAGTTTGGATGAAATACAGCTATACCCCTTCTAATTATGCAAAATTGAGACCTAATGTTTTAGGAAGTAATTTACCTGAACGTATTTTAAAAGACTACAATGCACAAACCTATTGGCTGAGTGCAAATATTAATTCTTTCGCTTCTGATTCTAAATGGCCAAGCTGGTTGAATATAGCTCTTGGATACAGTGCTGACGGCATGGTTGGTGGTCATGATAATATTTTTGAAAGCAATGGAGTAACCTATGATTATAGTAATATTATTCGAGGCCGACAATTTTACTTGTCACCGGATATTGACCTAACCAAAATTAAAACGAAAAAGAAGTTTGTTCGCACACTATTGATTATGGCAAACTCGCTGAAGGTTCCACTTCCTACCTTAGAATATCACACTGAAGACGGTTTTAAGGGACATTGGATTAAGTTTTAAATCAATTCTCTCCTCTCTTTCTTTCAAAAAAAATAAGAATGAGATGCAACCTTTATAGTTCTCTTCACACTAACTAATAAGGGCTAATTAAATTATAGAGGATGAAATTTATTATTGATCAATTAAAAAACTACTCCCCACTTACTAATAGAAACACTCAACTAATTGAGAAACAGATTACTACGAGAACACTTTCTAAAGGTGAGATTATTCGTTCAACAGAAGATGAACCGAAACAAATCTATTTTATTCAAAAAGGATTGGTAAAACTAAAACTTCACAAAAAGAGAGCTGTACGAACTCATTTTGTTCATGCCGATAATACCAGCTTCATACATTTTGGAGTCTATCATCACCCAAATGAAGTTTTTTTAGAACTAAAAGCATTAGAAGATCTTACCATTTATGGGATTCCTTACAATTTCTTTGAAATACTTTCTTTTGAAAATAAAGAGCTTAATGAGCTCTATACCAGAATGATATGCCTAGATGAGTTTATTTATTCGCACGAATATTCGGCTTACAAAAAGGATAACAATAAAGATACAAAAAAATCTTATACTATCTTTAAAATGATGCAAAAAGTTGCAGCTGTTTTCATATAATTAAAATGATTATTTCTTACGATATTTAGCCTTGCTATGTGTCCAAAATCACCTATAATTTTTTACTTCCTTTCTAACTTTGGAGTAACAAATTATATATATCATGAAAAGACAATTTCCTAAATTTATCGCATTTTTCATTGCGGTGATGGTTTCCACCATGCTGCAAGCTGCTCCTTTCATAGGCACCTACGTTGTAGGCTCCGGTGAAACCTACACCTCTCTAAATAGCATAATCAATGCTATGAATACAGAGGGTACTTCTGGACACGTTACCATTAAAATCAAAGATGGCACATATACGCAGAATATTAACATTAGTGGAATTTCTACCTTATCAGAAACTTCCACTTTAACAATTGAATCCAACTCTGGTAGTGCTTCGAATGTTATTCTTCGATCTGCTAATTCATACACGCTTTACACTTATAATGTGAGTCATATTAGCTTTAAAAATTTAACATTTGTGCAACCCTATCTGTATCAAAGATGTTTATACATAAATTATAGTAATAACATTGAATTTGATAATTGTGTTATAACTGGTACTACATATAATAGCTCTAGTACCTCGTATTCTGCAATCTATTTAGCTAATCGATGTGATGACTTTACACTTAAAAATTGTAATGTAACTGAAGGATCTTACGGGCTTTATTCTACTTCTAGTGCTAAAAATATGATGATTGATAACTGTACGTTCAAAGATCATTATTATGGACTTCGAATTTATTATGCAAACGATCTTACTTTTAGTAACAATACTGTGAGTAACATTAGCAGCCAAGGAACATATTTCTATAACATTACTGATATAGATGTAAACAATAACAACATTAGTTCGAGCAGCTATAATTACATTCAGAATTGCAGGGCTTCTTCAAATGGTCAAGCAATATTTACGAATAATATTTTTCACAGTACAAATAGTTATGGGATTAGATTATCAAGTACTAATTCAGATTTAGAGTTTTATCATAATACTTTCTTATCCAATAGTTCTTATGGTTTCTATGTATCAAGTACCACAATTGATATGGTATTTAAAAACAATCTTGTTGCCACTAATAATTGTACCTACGCCATGAGAGTTAACGAAGGCGATTTGCAAAATGCAGACATCGATTACAATGCTTATTCAAATTCATCTCCTAGCTGTGATCCAATGTATAATGGAAATAACCTTTCTTTTGAAGAATGGAAATCTATAACTGGATTTGACATGAATTCAGTTTATGGTCAAGCAAACTTTGTTAGTTTCCCTGCTGACCCAAAACCTCAAAACGGTTTATTCGTTAATATATGTAATCCTATTGCTGGCATCACTAAAGATATCAATGGTGT
>JABDQY010000211.1 GCA_013042025.1 Bacteroidia bacterium | reverse complement strand
CTGCTACACTTCGATTCTTAACTATCTTCTTTTGTATTGTTTTTCATTTTGAGAGTATCGCTCAGGTTTCAAAAGTTAACTCTATAGAAGGAATCCAGATACTTGGAATGAAGAAAGTAGACGATGGAGCCGTAATTCTATCAACGAAATCCACTAAAAATCTTCTCGAATGTACTAAAATTTCTATCGCTGGAGACATTGTTTGGAAAGCTAATGTGAATGTTCCGAATTTAAATGGATACAATTTTAACAAGCTGGTAGTAATTGAAGGGAATGACTTTCTATTTGTCGTAAACCAACTAAGCAAGGAATCTCTAATTTCAAAAATATCTAAGAGCAATGGTGACATCGTATATGAAAACCAGTCGTTTAAGACGGAGACCAAATCTGAAACAAATCATTGGCTTGCATCGAATGATGAAATTAAACTCGTTAAAACATCTGGAGGAACGCTTATACAGCAACAATTTAACTCAGAATCCACAAGTGAAATAGGAAACCTGCCGAGCATCTATTCTGAAGATCACTATCAAGTTAATTTCACTAAAAACAATGCTGCTTATGCTTCTTCCTATACGTTAGAACGCAATCATGGAGAAATGCATATTTATTTATCCAAATATGATGCGGAATTAGATAGCACCATAGAAAACACCCAGGATTTAACACTCGACCATACTAGCTATACGTATAACAGCAGCTATGATAAACGAGTTTTTGGTGTAAAGCAAGACGAAACCGGATTCTATTTCATGGGCAAATTAGATATTCAATTTAAAAAGGATTATCCCACAGTTAAAAACGGAGATAATTTTATTGGGTTTTGGGTTGCTAAATTTAACTACGACTTGCAACTTGAATATTTTATTGAAATGCCGTTTCAGTACTTTCAAGGAATTGTTCCTGCAGATGTCATTAAAAAGCCTGCAGTTATTGACTTCAAAGAAGATTATAACACGGGTTTATTGATCAACATTAACGAGCTTAAAGGAGTTATTTACGGAAGCAAATACATTGTATATTTAGATAGCTTAGGAATTTATCGCTATGCCATTGGAGGTCATGATGATTACAATTTCATGGAGTATGATAATCTTGGCTTACGTAATGCAGGTCGCAAATTAAGAATTCGAATGATGAATGATGATTGGGCTGCTTATGCAACCAATCCAATCTTGTACCTAGGCCATCGTAAAAATGACTACAGCAAAGCTTTGGAGGAAAGTATATCATTGGCCAATTCCAGTAAAGCAACCAATCAAAATAAAGCGTACAACTACTTATTTTTCGATGATCAAATAATGTATCTAGAATACTTAAGTAAGAAAAAAGGCACGCTTAATATTTTTAAGTAGGCTTACTCTGTTCCCACCTTAAATTCACTTGTTTCGTGAAACTCAATTTCGGGATTGTTCTGTTTTGCCATCTGTAATACGTATGCGGTTTGAGCCAAGAAAACCAAGTTGTTGTCTTTATCTTTGACGATATCACTCGGTTTATACTTAATGAACTCTTCAATTTTCGACTCATCTCCCGTCATCCAACATGCTTTATGATAACGCATTGGATCAAAACGAGCTTTAGCATTATACTCGTGCTCCAATCGGTACTGAATTACCTCAAATTGAAGTTCTCCAACAACACCGATAATCTTTCTATTTCCTGGCTGCTGAGTAAACAATTGAGCTACACCCTCATCTGTCAGCTGGTTCAATCCTTTTTCCAATTGCTTGGATTTCATTGGATCAAGATTAACAACCTCTCTAAACAATTCGGGACTAAAGCTAGGCATTCCTTTAAACTGGAGCTTCTCTCCTTCTGTGAGTCCATCTCCAATTTTAAAGTTTCCAGTATCGTACAATCCAACAACATCTCCAGGAAATGCAAATTGCGTAACCTCTTTACTATCAGCTAAGAATGTGTACGGATTACTAAAACGCATCTTCTTCTCAGATCGTGCATGAACGTAGAATTTGTTCCTTTCGAAGGTTCCTGAACATACGCGTAAAAATGCAATTCTATCTCGGTGATTTGGATCTAGATTGGCATGAATCTTAAAGATAAAACCCGTAAACTTCTTCTCTGTTGGTTCTATATCGCGAACATCAGTTGGTCTGGGTCTTGGACTAGGGGCAATCTCTACAAAGGTGTCTAGCATCTCTTGCACTCCAAAATTATTTAGTGCAGATCCAAAAAATACAGGAGCTAACAAGCCTTCTTCATATAACTCTTTGTCAAAAGGTTCAAAAACTCCATTAATTAATTCTACATCTTCTCTTAATTGGTTTGCATCATCTTCGCCAACCATTTCATCCAGTTTCTTATCAGCTAAATCTTGTATTTCAATATATTCAGCTGCTTTCTTTGTTTTATCAGCTTCAAATAGATTTAAAGAATTGTTGTGAAGAAGATATACTCCTTTAAATCTTCTTCCCATGTTTATTGGCCAACTTAAAGGTCGAGTACTGATTTTCAACTCTGTTTCAAGTTCATCAAGAATGTCAAAAGCTTCTTGACCTTCTCTATCCATTTTATTCACGAAAATAATTACTGGAGTATTTCTCATTCTACATACTTCCATCAACTTTCGAGTTTGAGCCTCCACTCCTTTTGCAATATCTACAACGAGAATAACACTATCAACAGCGGTGAGGGTTCGATAGGTGTCTTCGGCAAAATCCTTGTGCCCAGGGGTATCAAGAATGTTTATTTTCTTTCCTTTATACTCAAAACTCATCACAGAAGTAGCAACGGAAATTCCTCTCTGCTTCTCAATTTCCATAAAGTCAGATGTTGCTGTCTTCTTAATTTTATTGCTCTTTACTGCTCCAGCTGTTTGAATTGCACCACCAAAAAGTAGAAGTTTTTCCGTAAGTGTAGTTTTACCAGCATCTGGATGGGAGATAATTCCAAACGTTTTACGTTTTGCTATTTCTTGTTCTAGACTCATTTTAAGGAAGTGCAAGAATAATGATTATCACGTATTAATTGTCAGAATAGTATATGGTTTTGATC
>JABDQY010000208.1 GCA_013042025.1 Bacteroidia bacterium | reverse complement strand
AATCAAAATAATCAAATATGAAAAGACCTATTTACCTCCTTATTTTTAGTCTGTTTGTTAGCACTGGATTTGCTCAAACGTGGACCAAATTAAATTTACCCTCAACGGATCAAAACTTCACGGACATCAAGTATGGACAAGATGGAAACCTATATCTTTTATCATCTCAAGGATTGTATAAAAGCACAGATAACGGCGATAACTGGTCTGTATATGATGCTGGATGCAGAAATTCAGATAGTAAAGTTGGTGATGAGCTAATGACAATAACTAAAGATGGTTTAGCATTCATAGACAAAGCATTAACGATTAACCAAACCAACGGAAGTGAACTAAAAAGAACGGAATATTACACGCTTGGCGGGTATCAACGTTCTGCACAAATGGTTTCACTAAGCACTGGTGAGATTATAATGGCTCATCGTGACAATTGGGGACCAAACAATGTGGATTATAAGATATCAACCGACGGTGGAGCTACTTTTACAGATAAAAAAACTTCTGCATCTTTTGCTCTGAAAAATTACAAACATCCAATCATGTTTGTAAATGACAACGATGACATATATTATGTAAATGCGGATAAAACGTTGCATCGATCTACAGACAAAGGGGAGAGCTACACTTCATCAGGAACAGAATTTAACTATGAAGAAAATTTATGTGCACTTGATAGAAAAACAGGCATATTCTATGGAGTTGGTAAAAACGGTTTATACTGGAATTTAAAGAAATCAGCAGATCATGGAGCGACATGGACGGATATTACATTACCTTCTAACAACAGTATTACTTCTATTAGTGTTAATGATGGGAATATCATATTAAGTACAAATTACTATTGCACTTACTCTGATGATGGCGGTGCTACATGGACAGAAAAGACAAGTATGTTTGAAACTTCTCGTTATCCTGAGAAGTATGTCTATACTTCAACTGGCGAAGTTTTAGGTATGAATGTAGGAGAATATGGTGTGGCACTAATTGATTTTAGTACAGGTACAATTACGCCTAAAGTAAATGGTATTGATCACGGTTATTCTTCCACACATTTCTACAATGGTAGTAGGTTAGCCGTGACATTCTCTGGATATGCATATTATACAGACGATAAAGGAATGAATTGGACAAAGTTGAAAGGAGCAGGAGCTCATTGCGGAGGTATATGGGTTGCAAGTGACAATACTGTATATACTTCTAGCACGGCAATTGGTACTTGGAATGGAGTATATGTTCAAGATAACAATGATTCAATGGTCGCTGTAACGGCGGATGTTGGTTCAGTTTGGAATATGAGTCAAAACAACGCAATGTTTGAAGATGACCAAGGAAATATTTATTGTGCGAGTAATAGCCATGGGTTGTATAAATCTTCAGATGGAATGTCTTTTGTAAGACAATCCGAAGCACCATTTAACAGTGGGCTAGAGGAACAAACATTGTGGTTTGATAAAGGTAGTAAGCGAATGTTTGGATTTATCTCTCTAGGAGGTGATCTTCACTATTCTGATGATTATGGAGTTACTTGGACAGATGGAACTAAAATAACAGACCAAGGTTACCCTCAGTTTATGCAGTTCCCTGGTGGAAATAAAGTTTGGACATATATGTGGTCAACTAATACTGCTACAAATGGGTTTTACAGCTCTTCTGATATGAACACTTGGACGGGTCCTGCAAAAACCACAGCAAATTTTGACAATAGATACGATCAATTCATAAAAGGAAATAAAGAATCTCAAATTTTTCTTGCATCTACCAGAGGGTATGTGCGAGTGTCTAATGATACAGGTAAAACCTGGACTGAATATGAGAGTGGATTGGATAGCTTTGATATAATTGATAGAACCGATGCGGTTTCCAAATTTGTGCCAGTTGTAAAGATTACTTCAGGAGGAAATCATATGGTCCTTTCTACAACTGGGTCTGTGTATATGATTGATATGGATGGTGGGAGTTCAGGTTCTGTTGCGTCTTCATTGGGACTTGACCTTGTTGTGTATCCAAATCCTGCAGAAAAGAACATACATGTTAAAACTAGAGAACGAGTTCTAGAGTTAACTATTGTTGATTTATTTGGCAGTGAAGTATTGTCTGATAAAAGTGGTAACAAAACATTAAATGTGGCTCACTTAGCAAATGGTATGTATATCCTTAATACCACAACCAAAAGAGGAATAGTTTCTTCTAGAATATTAATAAATAAATAATGAATACCATGAAAAAAATAATCAATTTTAAAACCATAATGCTTAGCATGTTCGTTGTAAGCATAGCATTTTCAGCTTGCAAAGACGATGAAAAAACTCCTACTCCAGATGTCACTACAAGTGATACTACAGTAGCTTGTAATGCCTTTGCAAAAACCATAGAAGAAAACCCTGCAGCCAATTTAGTATTGGGTACATTAGACGGTACTACCAATAAGGGAACACCAACGTTTAGTTTACTTTCAGAATCTCCGAATGGTGCATTTGCTGTGAACGCTGTTACAGGTGAACTCTCTGTAGCAGATGAAAGTCTTTATACTATAGCAACCAATCCTACGCTAACTGGAACTTTTGAGGTGTCAAATGGAGGACAAACAACAAACTGTACCATTACTATTACGCTTGAAGATACTGCAAGCATTGCTTTACCAGATTGTGGTGTAGATCCAACATATACTAAAATATATGATGGAACTGTACAACTTAAATCGCAAGATGACATTGATACGTTTGCATCAAGTGGGTGGACTGAAGTAACCGGAAAGCTAGCAATTTCAGGGTCTACGGTTACGGATATGTCAGGCTTACGTTCTATTGTTAAAGTTGGTGAATTAACAGTGTGGTATATAAGTCAAAGTGAAGACTTAAATGGGCTTTGCAATCTTCAGGAAATTGAAGGTAGATTAGAAATTCAAAGTAGCAATGGGCTAACATCCCTTAAAGGACTGGAAAGATTGAAAACTATAGGTGGAGAACTAGAAATATCCTATTGTAGCAAGTTGGAAAATATCAATGCCTTAGCGAATCTTGAGCTAGTAGGATATCCTTCAGGAGGATCATTTGAATACAACAATATCACTCTAGAAAGTCTCCCAAAACTTGTAGATTTAGTTGGATTAGATAAGCTTACAGCAACTAGGGAATTAAGGATAATTGAAAACAACAGTTTAACTTCTCTAAAAGGTATAAGTGGGATTAAAACCGCAATGAATGTTTTCATTGAAACAAATCCTGTTTTAGTAAATCTAAATGAAGTGAAACTCGAGACGGTAGATAAGAAAGTAATAATTGATGGAAATGCTGGATTGACTTCTGTTGATATAGCTACTTTAACAAGTTCAAATGAACTATGGATCAATGAGAACAACGCACTACTTGATTTATCTGGATTCGCTAACTTGACAACGCTAGGAAATTTTGCAATGTTTAAAAATACTGCCCTAACTACGATAAGTGGTTTCAATACTATTGAGACTATTGGAACTGGAGGAACAGTCAATAAATTTTATATTAACAATAATCAGGCTCTTACTTCCATAACAGGTTTTGCTAAATTAAAAGCCATCAAAGGTGGTTTTGGTATTAATGAGTGCAGAAAACTGAATAGCATAAGTGCGTTCAAAGTTGAAGACATTGAAGGGTCTCTGACCTTAGCATATGCCGACCTAAGTAATTTACTTGGACTAGGCAATCTAGTAAAATTGGGGGCAAGCGTTGCAATCAGAAAAAATCCAAAACTAACCGATTTCTGTGCACTAAAACCTTTGCTTATAGGAACCGGATTTAGTGGTTCATGGTCTGTGGTAGATAATGCTGCAAATCCAACTGAAGCAGATGTTAAAACGAATTGTCCTTAGTTAGAGTAAGGCTTCCAAAAAAGCAGTTTAGAAGCTGTATAGTTTCAAAACTGCTTTTTCTACGTATATTTACTTACTAAAATACCTCTATATACGTATTTCTAAAAGGAGATACGACAGGTACTTTTGAATTAAACCTTTAACAATTATGAAACAACTTATTTTTAAAACACTATTACTGATTTCAACCATTTTATTTATAAGCAGTACAGCCACTGCACAATCTTTCAAGGATAAAATGAAGGCAAGCAAAGATAAGCTTGCATCGAAAGTTCAAAAAGACAATTCTGCCGCATATGAATGTGGTCATGTTCATAAAGAGTCACTTGCTGAGAAAGCAAACCCCATGAAAGCTTTAGGTAAAGCTATGGGAGGAACAGCCACCAAGGGAAGTAATCCCGATCTAGGTACAGCTGCTATTTCAGTTTTCTATCAAGCCCATTATCATCCTCAATTTGTTATGAAATATCCAACCAAAATTCCAGGATGGGAGACTTGTGGAGACGCTGTGATAGCTGGATTTACAAATAAAGATGGAGCTGGATTGAGCACCACAGATGGGGCTGTTACAATGAATGGTGAAGAAATAGCCTATTCTGGAATTGGAACGTATTTTCAAGGTTTTAGTCCTGATAAAAGAGGAACTAAGAATATTACCATATCAAGTAGTGATGGTGATAAAGTTGAGTTAGATCTTGAA
>JABDQY010000205.1 GCA_013042025.1 Bacteroidia bacterium | reverse complement strand
TGCCATCATGGGAATCTCAGCACTAAACATATCCGATTGCTGAAAGAAAATGTTCATTAATCCAAAGAATACACCAAGCTTAAGACCAGCTCTAAATGCTGTCAGTGGAGTTGTAATTTGCTTGTATTTCTGGAATAAAAAAGTGATTAGAATTCCAAGAGTTAAGCTGCCTAGTAGAATGGATATTATACCAGGACCTTCAGGCGATGGGTATTCTGATGATATTACAACACCGAAAATAAACCACCTCAATAAAAAGTATACCAAACCACCTACAATTCCACCAATAATTAAGTTTTTCCAGTCAATCTTATTCGTTGTTCCTAATTCCATAATTAATATAAATTGGTTATTCAGCCAAGTTAGGGATAAATGGTGAGTATTGGTAAATTAATCCTCTTAAATCAATTATAAATTGGAAAAACGGTAATCTGTACATTTACTATTTTTATCATCCATTTGGAATTCTTTAATGGCTAAAATTTCCAATAAGAGAGCAATACTTATGTTGCTCTCCTATAATTCAATCTCTATCTGGGGGCTTACATTATATAAATAAACAGTCTCCATCGGCAAGGAATGCAAATGGAGACTGCAGTTTTCTAATCAACTAACTACTATTACTACTGCTGATCGATTAATCAACTAGTATAAGTGTTTGGTTTTTGAAGCCTATAGCTTCATTACCAGCAATTATATAGTATAACCCTTTTCCATAGTCATTCAAGTCTAATTCAATAATTTGGTTGTATTCCATCGCATTATATTCTTTGTTAAGAAGTATAGTTCCACATTCGTCTAATACTAGGATATTGAAATCTTGCATATCAAAGTGAGGTGAAACCGAAATAATACCTGTACTTGGATTTGGATTAACTATTAAATCTGATTTTGCTTTAGGGCCTTGAATTAGAATAGGGCCAAAAAACGTTGTAGTTCCATCAACATCTACTTGTTTTAATCGGTAATAAGCAGAAAACTTGATTTCTTCTTCGTCAGTATAGGAGTATTCTGCGATTTCCATGCTGTTCAGTTTGCCTGGAATTCTTGCAATTGACTTAAAATCAATAGCATTGTTAGATCTTTCTATCTCGAAGTAATCATTATTCAGTTCAGATGCAGTTTGCCATGTAAGCACCGCTTTACCATCAATAAGTTTGCCTTTGTAACAAAGGAGTTCTATTGGCACTGGAGTAGGAACTGTTGTAGAAGAAGAACAACCCTTGTCATCAGTTACCGTGAGTCTTACAGGGTCGGTGTATCCATAAGCACACATCCCATAAACTTTGTATAAACTGTCAGCTGTGCTAGTTGTGCTATCTGGGAATTCCCATAAATAATTCAAGGTTGCAGTAGGGCTATATCCAGAAGAAAGTCTGCCATCGTAAATAACCTCATAACAACTATCAAGATTGGCATAGTCTTGAAGTATGAAAGCTGTTGGGTTAGCGTAAGAATTAAAAGTTACAAAACCAGTGTCCATACAATTGAATATGTCAGTAGCTCTTACTGCAACTGTATATGTGTTAGTTCCGTAAAATGCTTTTTCAACAATATCACTTGTGTAACCAGCAGTTGGATTAAAACCGAGGGTAGCATTATAATCCATATCCCATTCAAAACTTATGATAGAATCATAAGGGGTGTTAATGGTATAATTTTCAGTACTTGCTGAAGCATCAAATGTTAAAGAATCACCTGAACATATTTCAGATACAACAGGATCTACAACTACTACTGGAGGGTCGTTAATGAACACGTCAACATCAATAAGTAACGTGTCTTTGATAACTGAATTAAAATTACCACCTGCATGAACAGTTGCTGCAGTTAAGGTTAAACCACCACATGGATGTCCACTACACACATCATAGATGTCCGCAACATGAACTTTAAATTCAAAGAAACGATCATCCGTTGAATCGTTACAAGATGTTCCTCCTATTATTGGAGTGAAATAGTCTCCCGAAGTTGAAAATGAACTCCCATTCCATTTGTAAATTGCACTGTCCTGTACAAC
>JABDQY010000203.1 GCA_013042025.1 Bacteroidia bacterium | reverse complement strand
CTATGTAACCGTGCACAACTGTTTATTGGTAATGAAAGTGGCCCTCTTCATATAGCTGCAGCACAAAACACTCCGAACATCGCTCTATTTGGTCCAGGTGTTAAGAATGTCTTTTATCCAAAAAATGAGAAGAGCATTGTACACCACTATTTTTTAGCAAGAGGTCACAAGCAACAAACGATAGAAAACACCACTATTCGATCTATTACAATAAACGAAGTAAAACAATCGGTGGATAAACTCCTCTCGTAGAAGAAAAGCTCGTTAACCCATATTTTTTGTTAATATTTGAGCCTAAATTAAAAATCTATGGCACAAGTTTACAATATCAACAGACCACAACTCCCAAGAATCAACCTCAAGAAGTATGGTTGGATAGCAATTGGAGTCATTCTAATCATTATCATACTAAAATCTACCATAACCATTGGTTCAGGCCAAGCTGGGGTTCTATACAGAACTTTCAGCAATGGTGTTGTAACAGATAAAACCTACGGTGAAGGTTTTCATTTTGTAGCACCTTGGAACAAAATGATTATTTATGAAGCACGACAACAAGAAGTTTTTGAGACTATGTCTGTTCTATCAAGTAATGGACTAGAAATAAAACTAGATGCTTCTGCATGGTTTCAACCGGATTACGAAAATCTAGGCAGGCTTCACCAAGAGAAGGGTGCAAACTACATTGAGCGTGTGCTTCTTCCGACCATTCGCTCCGCAGCAAGAAGTGTGGTAGGACGTTATACTCCAGAGCAATTGTATAGCAGTAAGCGTGATGCGATTCAAAATGAAATATTTGAGGAGTCTAAAAAAATTGTTAGCAAGCAATTCATTCAATTAAATGAAATACTCGTAAGAGATGTCACCTTACCCGCAACGATTAAAGATGCAATTGAGCGTAAGCTACGTCAAGAACAGGAAGCATTGGAATATGAGTTTAGACTTGTTAAAGCCAAAAAAGAGGCAGAAAGACAAAAGATAGATGCTGAAGGTAAAGCTGTGGCTAACAAGATATTAAGTGCATCACTTACCGATAAGATTCTTAAAGAGAAAGGAATTGAAGCAACAATACAACTTTCTAAATCACCAAACAGTAAAGTTGTTGTTGTTGGAAGCGGGAAAGATGGATTACCACTTATTTTAGGTAATCAATAGATACCAAAAGTATTTACATGGAAGAAACAAAAAAAGGCATTCACGTGAGTGAATGCCTTTTGATTTAATATCTTATTTTCTTTAGAACTTAAAATTTATTCCTGCTAATACAGCATAAGGAACTCCAACACCAAGCTCCATATTCATACCAAAGTTTTCAGTAACGAAATATCTAAACCCAAATAGTGTAGCTCCAACGGAAAGTCTAGAATTATCGAGATCGTTCAATGCACTAAAGTCAGGGTCTTTAGAGTTATGAGTTGTTCCGAATGATTGCAAGCCAATTCTCATACCACTGTACATATCAAGGTTTTCGCTACCCCCGTAGTGAAAATTAGGGCGAATTGCCACATTAATTCTATTGATTGTTGTTTCAACATTTTCAGTAACTAAGGTTCCACCGTCGTTGTACTCATGCTGAAAATCAGCACCAATACCTTGATATGCCCCTTGAATACCAATACTAAAAACATCAGTAAGTGCGTGATCAAATCCCACCATTATAACTGGAGTTAAACTCGTTTCAACTTCGGCATCGTCATCTGCTAAATCTATAAAGTTTTTAATAAAATTACCTGCAAGACTATACCCAACATCCACTGTAACTACAGATTCCCCTTGAGTATTCTGTCCAAAGCTTACCAAAGTGCAAGCAATAAATAAGAGTGTTAAAATTTTTTTCATAATGTATTTCTTCTTTTTTCAAAGATAAGGATTTGATAAATCCATGCAATCAACACAATTATGATTGAAAATAAAATGTAGCTATTTGTGTGCGTTCCAATTCAATTGGTACAACTATTCCAATAGTCTCCTTAGGATTTTACCTACGTTAGATTTAGGCAATTCATCTCTAAATACTACCTTTTTAGGAACTTTGTACCCAGTAAGTTGTTCTCTGCAATAATCTCTAACTTCATCTTCTGTTAATGAATCATCACTCTTAACAACAAACGCCATTACTGCTTCAGTAGTTTTTGGATCTGGCTCGCTTCTAACCCCTACTTCTAATACTTTAGGATGACTTGAAATTACGGCTTCAACTTCACTTGGATAAACGTTAAAACCTGACACACAAACCATTTCTTTCTTACGATCCACAATTTTAAAGAAGCCGTCTTCATTCATTATTCCAATATCACCGGTTAAGAAATACTCTCCATGCATAACTTCTTTAGTTGCATCTTCACGTTGCCAATATCCAGCCATTACTTGCGGTCCTTTAATTCCTATTTCACCTCGTTCACCAACAGGAACTTCATTTCTGTCATCATCAAAAATTTTCAATTCAGTACTTGGAACTGGTAATCCAATAGTTCCCATTTGATGACTTCCATCTGTAGGATTGATTGTTGCAGCGGGAGATGTCTCTGACAATCCGTAGGCTTCAAGCAAGGGAGAATTAGTTAATGCCTGCCATTTTTTAGCAACTGCATCTTGAACAGCCATGCCCCCTCCTAGTGAAACTTTCAATTTTGAGAAATCAACATTCTTAAAATCAGGTTGATTTAACAAACCATTAAACAATGTATTTACACCTGTTATTAATGAAAAAGGATTTTTCTTAAGGTCTTTTATGAATGCTTTCATGTCTCGAGGATTAGTAATCAATACATTTCGAGAACCGTAATTAAAGAAGGTTAAGCAATTAGCAGTTAAAGCGAAAATATGATATAAAGGCAATGCCGTTATTACAACCTCTTCACCATCTTTAAATAAACCTGTTAACCATCCATCAACTTGAGACAGATTAGCACAAATATTTCCATGCGTTAGAATTGCACCTTTTGAAACACCAGTTGTACCTCCAGTATATTGTAGGAATGCTATGTTTTCATGCGTCACTTCAACTTTAGCAGGTACTTTTCCTTTACCTGCATTAAGTACCTCTTTAAAAGCTGTACTTTTACTCAATTGAAATGAAGGAACCATTTTCTTGATGTTCTTTACAACAAAATTGACAATACCTCCTTTTAAACCACCAAGCATATCGCCAATACGCGTTACAATAACGGTATCCATATCAAGTTCTTTTTCTATTTCTTGAAAATTGCTTGCAAAGTTTTCTAAAATTATCAATGCCTTCGCTCCAGAATCCTTGTACTGGTGGAGCATTTCTTGAGATGTATATAGCGGATTTGTATTTACCGCAACCATCCCTGCTTTAAGTACTGCAAACATTGCTACCGGAAATTGCAATAAGTTCGGCATTTGAATAGCCACTCGATCTCCGGGTTTAAGATTGGTCTTATTCTGCAAGTACCATGCAAAAGCATTAACTTGATCGTTTAACTGTCCATAGGTAAGCTGCACATCCATATTTTGAAAAGCAACTTTATTCCTAAATTTAGAGACAGCATTATCGAAAACAGTGACTAAATTTTCATATTTCCGTGCATTAATGGTTTGAGGAACCTGAGTGG
>JABDQY010000189.1 GCA_013042025.1 Bacteroidia bacterium | reverse complement strand
GGCTTAGGATTAGCTATTTGCCGTAAAATAGTGGAATCTGCAAAAGGTAACATCAGTTTCACAAGTGAAGTGAATAAAGGAACTATCTTTGAAATTCAAATTCCTACAATTGAAAAATAGTTTATTTATACTTAGCTTATTTGTTTTTATTGGTTGCAATTCAGCTCCCAAAAACAAAAGTTTTGAAAAATTAATTAAGTTAAAAGAACATACTGTATTGATGTTTATTGCTCCTGATTGCCCAATGTGCAAAACGCTTTCTCAACCCTATAATGAACTTGTAATCAAATATCCTGAAGTACAGTTTCTTGCTGTTCATAGTGGTAAAAATTATGACGCAATGGAGATTAATATGTTTGCAACAGAAACCAAATTTACTCCTCCCATTTTTCGTGACTATGAATATGAGATCGCACATCAATTTAAGGCTACAATTACTCCAGAATTTATCCTAATTGATAGTAGTGGGAAAACCTTATATCAAGGTCTAATGGACGACCGAATTCTTCAGTTGGGTAGTTATAAGCAGACATGGGATAAAATGTATCTAGAAGACGCAATTCAAGCGGTTCTTGCCGATAAACCTCCTAAAGTTAAGAAAACAGATCCAGTTGGTTGTGTTCTGGAGTATTAAAAACACTATTTTTTAAGATACTCATCAGTAAAATGTTTTTTGCTCTTTTCTGCAGAAAACTTCTCTGCATTGTATGTTTTTGATACACCTTTGGGTATTGATAGACTTTGCCAATCTGCTCCTTTTATCATTCTTCCTACATAAACCATTTGACCTACATGATACGCATAATGCATCATTTGCCTATTAATAGCTTCAGGAATTGAGTGACCTTGATTTCTAATATAAATGGTGGTACCAAAGTTTTCTTCATTAATGAACTGAAGAGCATTAAAAAGACACTCCCAACCCTCTTCCCAAAGATTCATCAATTCTGCTCTGGAACTAGTGTCCATTTCAAATTCTTCATCCCTCTTTCTCCACTCCTTCTCTCCATCACTTGATAAGAAATCTGTCCACCTACTCATCATATTTCCCCAAAGGTGTTTTATCATGATTGCTATGGAATTACTTTCATCACTGAACTGCCAAAACAACTCCTTTTCTGTCAATTGGTTTATAGTTTTTTCTCCCAACTGTTTGTAATACTCAAACTGCTGTTTCGCACTATTAAGATAGTCCATTCTCATAATCTCAAATATACAATGAAAAAAGTGCAGCCCTTTGAATAGAGCTGCACTTCCTAAAAACTACTAATGCTAAGTTATAAAACTTTCTTACCTATTTATAAGACAATCGGTTTGATGTTTTAATTCCTTCTTGAGCGAATTAATTTTAGAGACCAATAAACTAAACTTAGAAACAACCACATAAACAAGGTTACACCCCATGTTCTTGGATGAGAAAATGGATTAATTACCCGGTCTCCTATATCATAGATAATTGAAAATGGTTCCTGAATAATATCCCAACTATTCCACCTTAGGTATCTTCCCAGATAGATACCAAAACTTCCGAGCAAAAGCAATAGCATAGAAACAAGAGGTACTGCAATTGTTGCTTTGACGATTTTCTTTAGTCGAGAACTTTGCCAGTAGTTAGTAAGTATTTTCTCAATATCCCATAAACTCATAAACCCGAACATAAGACCAACCCAAGCAAATGATAAGATTAATAATAAATCAAACCACATTGGCATGGATGAATTAAGATTTAAATGAAAAAGATCTGTTAGTATGTAAGGAGCATTTGGAAAAAAAAGTAGCCAAGTACCAAACAATGAAAAAACTGCGAGTTTCTTCATTTGAAGCTTAGGATAGATAATCAATGTACTGCTAAGTGCCCAAGGTATAAATGCTAAAAATAAGTTCCAGTTGAGGAATAGAAACATTGAAGTCTCTGAAATTAGAATCCTGTATAACGACAAGACCAGACAAAGGGTACTAAAAGCAAATAGAATAATGGTTTCATTAAACCGCCGAGCCTGCTTAAGTTCTGCTATCATGTTAGGTAAGTTTTAGTCTAAACCAATGATAACCCATTTAAAGTATGTAGAAAAAGAAGTTTACTATTAATGATGTGATATTTCAGATTAACAAGAAGTCTCTTAGTACCTCTGTGTCTTATACGTATCCACATGACGAGCCTTTTTCTCATCATAGATGTCTGCGATTTTTACAAGAATCCCTGTTTCTTCAACACCTCCAAAATCCTTATTAATTGCTGTTCCAAAAGATTTCATAGTAGGAGATAAACTCATATAACTATTAATTAGTGGGGGTATGTTTTCGCCACGATCTCTGACATAACTGTTTAACACCTTATGTGCTTCTTTATACTCCAAACCCTTAATAGATTCTTTGAAATCCAAAATATCCGTAGATATTTCGATTGAATCTAATGGTTGAACTAGCTGTTCTTTATCGCCAAACAATGTATCCATAAAATACATCAAAGCATCGCGTGCTTGTGTATTGTAAGAAGTGTACATAGTTACCTTACCGTAATAATATTTTACGTGTGGGTTATCAACCACAATTGCACCTAATCCATCCCAAAGGTTATCTAAGGCAAAAATACCTTTTCGTGAACCAGCTCTAGGCTGAAAATTAGGCTGTACCCAAGATCTTCCTAGTTCAACAGTATATGGTAAATATTCTTTCTTAAACTTATCTGAAAACGAAAAATAATGGCGAGTAGAGAGCTCAATTGGATTGGTAGTTAAAATCTTTGCACAATCAATGAAACGGTAACCTCCAATTATCTCTTGTGCTTCTGGTGCCCAAACGATTAACTGTTCATAGCAGTGCTCTGAAGTGTCAAATTCATCAATGTCCAATGGCTTACCGGTTCCACCACCTGCTGAAGCAAAAGTTACTTCTCTAAGCCTTCCTATTTCTCTCATTACATTGGGACTATTATGATGGTTAACCACATAAATCATATTGTTCCCTTTGTTCGTATGACGCACAAATCTTTCTTCTGTGAGTTCTTTCTTTAGAATTTCTAAAGGAACAGGTGCAGCTATGTAATCAAGATTCTCCATATCTATTTAGCCAAGGCATAGGTTCTTTGTTTTATTTCCTGTGCCCATTCAATGTCTTTCTTCGAACTATCTAATTCGCTCGCTAAAATTGCTTTTCCAAAAGTAATCTTAATTGTTTTATTTTTTTGCTTAAACAACTCGTTTACCAAATAGAGCATTTCAATATTCGCTTTTATACCAATGCGTTCTCTTAAATTACTTAAGCGATAGAAAAAATTACTTAACCCTCCTTCAATGTAAACTGGAACAATGGGTACATTATGCCTTTTTGCTCTAGTCACGAATGTTTTCTTCCAAGGTAAATCTTCAATCACACCATTCTTCCTTCTGCTTACTAATCCTGCAGGGAAAATAACGACGGATTCATCGGAGGCGAGCGTTGCATCAATATTTTTCAGAGAAGGAACCGCTGTACTCCCGTGCTTATTCACACCAACAAATATGTCACGCATAGGCTCCAAATTAAGTAAGATATCGTTAGCAATAAACTTAATGTCGCTTCGGTAATGTGAAAACTGATCGATAAATGCCAATGCATCCATACCACCCAGAGGATGATTAGACGCAAAAGTTACACCACCAGTTTTAGGAGCATTTTCAATTCCAGAAATAGTTGCGGTAATATTAAATTCCTTAATTACATTATGACAAAATTGTATTCCAGTTACACCTTCATTGTCTGCAATAATTCGGTTTACTTCATCCTGATGTAAAATCCTTTTTAGGTATGACAACACAAAACGTGGTAATCTCCTTAATAGCATTGGATTTTTATCTCCTATTACCTTTTCTACATCAATAAACTTCTCAGCCATTCGGTGCGAAATTAAACTATCTGTTTGTATTAAAAATAGAATGAAAAAAACGACGAATATCTACCCACAATCTTCATCCCATCTTCGCGTTTGTATTTAAACTCCTCAGGCCAGCTGTTTACTACTTTTTGAAAAGATTTACCGAAAGAAATATTTTCAGATTCAACAACAAGGTTGCTTAATCTCCCATTATCATCTACGTCAAACTTGAGTTCAATTCGCTGCTTTCCTTTGGGAACGGTGTCCATTGATGCCCAATCTATGTTCGACAACAAATATCGATTCACTAATGTTTCTGAACAATCTGCCTTCTCATCCCATTCACCTACACATGCATCAGAAATAATACCAATGCCCACAATTTCAAAATCCGGACTGGTTGTTTGAGCTTTACACACAACTCCTATAAGAAAGATAGATACGGTTAAAAATAATTTCATCTTACGTAGTCAAAAATAGTTAACGCAGGGTAGAAAAAATAATTGTGTTAAATCTCATCGAGATTTGGTCTTGTTCTAGAATCAATTGCATCACCAGTGTTTAATGTAGAAATTGGCTCAAACAGCATTACCTCAACTTCATTTTCCGCAACAGGCTTATGCTCTACACCCTTAGGGATAATTAAAAATTCTCCCGGACTTAGCATCACATTGTGATCTCTAAATTCAATTTTAAGTTCTCCAGAAATAATAAAAAATAATTCATCTTCTTCATCGTGCTTATGCCACACAAATTCGCCTTTGAGTTTTGCAAGCTTAACATGTTGATGATTAAGCTCACCAACAATCTTAGGGTTCCAATGTTCTGAAAACTGATTCAATTTATCGTGAATATTGACTTTTTGAAGCATCTTATCAACTGTTAAATATCGTGTTTACGAATATAGTTCACTCGATTAACTTTGCGGTTAGTGAAGACAACTGCACTATACATATTGTTAATCGCTTTTGTTGCTTGTACCCATAAAACAGATTTAACGTTTTCAAAAGACATTGCACCTATTGTATTTGAAAATTGTACTCCATGTCATCGCAGTGGTGGTGCTGCTCCTTTCTCACTTACCAATTTCAAGCAAGTAAATCGAAAAAGGAATACCATTTTAGATGTTACACAAAGTGGTTATATGCCTCCATGGCCAGCAGATCGTAACTATACGCATTTCATTGGTGAACGTTACCTGTCAGAAAATCAAAAAGACCTCCTAAAAGAATGGATTACAGGAGGAGCTCCCGAAGGCAATCCAATTGACCTGCCTCCTCTTCCAGATTTTCCAAAATACAGCAATATCGGAGTTCCTGACACCACTGTTTGGTTTGATAGCATTTATATTAGCGGAGATAGTAGAGACAAGTTTTTTATAGCTACACTACCTATCAATCTTCCAACAGATAAATACGTAAAGGCAATGGAGTTTCTACCAAATAAAAACAATTTGGTTCATCATATGAACGGTAGACTAATAAACTACGATTATGATAGCAAACAATCAATAACTAACGGTAATCGAATTCTTAATCTTGAAGTTCCCGAAGAAGAATATGTAGAACAGTTTAAAGCATTAAAACTTGCAAATGATGATGGAAGTCGTCCAAATCACATAAACTCAGCCGTGAATTATCTACCTGGTGTTCAAGCCAATTTGTACCCAGACGGTATTGGAGGATTTCAAATGAATAGAAAAAGTATTTTAATGGCAGACGACATCCATTTTGGCCCAATCCCTCAAGGCAAATGGGACCACAGTCGTGTAAACATATTCTTTACTGACTCCGCTCCAAAACGTCCGATTAATGAAGTAATGCTTGGAACAAATGGAGAAAGCAAAATCATACCTCCACTTGTAATTCCTCCAAATAAAAAAACAAAACACACAAGCTATTTGCTAATTCCACAGGACATTAGCATTTTAACTATTAACCCACACATGCATCTGCTTGGAACAAGTTTTAAATCATATGCAATTCAACCTAATGGAGATACTATCCGGTTGGTTAATATTCCAAGATGGGATTTCAGGTGGCAATATTTCTACACCTTTCCTAAAATGGTTAAAATTCCTGCAGGTAGTACTATTTATGTGGATGCCACTTTCGACAATACGGAAAGAAATCCAAACAATCCCAACAATCCGCCAATTGAAGTTCGCGAACGATTGGATTATGGCGGTGCAGGAATGAGAACAACTGATGAAATGTTGCAGTTTATTATCAGCTGGCTACCCTATGAAGATGGTGATGAAAACATCAGCTTAAAAGGAAACTAGGGTTTAAAATCTCTGCCACAATTAAAGCAATGAGCCTTTTTAATTAAAAAAGGGAATGGGAAGCCCAAGAATAAAATTGAGATTAATGCTGCCGCACCTTTCAATCTTGGAGAACCAACATTGTTAGATCCACAATTTGAGCAGATTAAAACTTCTTCGTTTGTTTCGAAATCGTCATCGAATAAATTATCTTCTTTGGTTACATGCTTGGCTTCTTTGAGAACTTGCAATGCTAAACCCATACTTTCCTCATCTACCAGCAATTTCACACCTCCAATTGCATTTGAATAGAAATTATTTACTTGAGTTGTCAACTCATCTTGGAGATAACATTCAATTCCAGCAGCTTCCAATAACCCTTTTGCCAGATGAGCTTCATGAGGATAAGTATATGCAGCAACTAGAACTAACTTCATTTAAATCCCAAAAATAAATAATAATAAGCTACAAAAAAGACAAGTAAAGCATTACAAATCAACCAATCTGCTACTTTTGCACCAATGCACAGAACACACACCTGCGGAGAGCTTAGAATTGAACATTCAGGTACTGATGTTACCCTTAGTGGATGGGTACAACGAAGAAGAGATTTTGGAGCCCTTACTTTCATTGATTTAAGAGACCGTTATGGAATTACTCAGCTATCGTTTAATGAAGAAATTGACAAAGCATTGAACGACAAGGCTAGATCAGTAGGACGTGAATTTGTGATTAAAGTTCAAGGAGAGGTTATTGAACGTAGCAATAAAAACGATAAAATGCCAACAGGTGATATCGAAATAAAAGTGAGCAAATTTGAAGTGCTAAATGCTGCATTAACTCCTCCATTTACCATTGAAGAAGAAACAGATGGTGGCGAAGAAATTCGCTTAAAGTACCGTTATTTAGATTTAAGAAGAAACACCATTCAACAGAAACTTGTAATGCGAAGTAAGTTGAATAAGGCAGTTAGAGACTACCTAAATGATGCAGACTTCATTGATGTCGAAACTCCATATTTAATAAAATCAACACCTGAAGGAGCTCGTGATTTTGTTGTACCAAGCAGATTAAACGAGGGTCAATATTATGCACTTCCTCAGAGTCCTCAAACCTTTAAACAACTGCTTATGGTAGGAGGTTTGGATAAATACTATCAAATTGTAAAATGCTTTAGAGATGAAGATTTTAGAGCAGATAGACAACCAGAATTCACACAGATAGATTGTGAAATGAGCTTTGTTGAACGAGATGATGTATTAAACACATTCGAGGGAATGATTCGCTCTGTTTTCAAAGATGTAAAGAATATAGACCTTGGGGACATTCCAGTAATTCCATACGACGAAGCAATTAAACGTTTTGGGAGCGATAAGCCAGATATGCGTTTTGGAATGGAATTGGTTGATATAGACGATGTTGCAAAAGGAAATGGTTTTGGTGTTTTTGATAAAGCTGAAAGTGTAGTAGCGATAAATGTTACAGGAGGCAACCAGTTTACACGGAAACAACTCGATGCTTTCACCAATTGGGTAAAGCGTCCACAAATTGGTGCCTTGGGTTTAATCTATTGCAGAGTTAATGAAGATGGTACTTACAAATCATCAGTTGATAAATTTTTTGATCAAGAAAAGCTTAAACTTTGGGCTGAAAAATGTAAAAGTGAGGCAAATGATTTAATCTTTGTTCTTAGTGGAAATGCTGAATCAGTTCGCAAACAGATGAATGAACTTAGATTACACATTGGCAGCGAACTCGGGTTGCGTAAGAAAGACGAATACAAAGCGTGCTGGGTAGTTGATTTTCCTTTAGTAGAATACGATGAAGAAAGTGATAGATGGCATGCTATGCACCACCCATTCACTTCACCAATACCTGCTGATTTAGATAAAATGGAAAGCAATCCTGGAGCTGTAAAAGCAAATGCATATGATATGGCCATTAATGGAATGGAAGTTGGTGGAGGAAGTATTCGTATTCATGATAAAGCATTGCAAAAACGCATGTTTGATTTGCTAGGGTTTACAGAAGAAGAAGCACAAGACCAGTTTGGGTTCTTAATGAACGCGTTTGAATATGGTGCACCACCTCATGGAGGTATCGCATTTGGATTAGATCGGTTATCTGCAATCTTAGCTGGTACTGAATCTATCCGCGATGTAATAGCCTTCCCTAAGAACAATATGGGAAGAGATATAATGATTGATGCCCCTGCTGAATTAAATTCAGATCAAAAGAAGGAATTGGGGATGAATTAATTATAGGTTGAAAGAAGACCTATATTGCTAATCAATTGAGCTTGCATCAAACATAGCTCCTTGATAATCGTTGTAACATTCTAAAATTACAGGCAACAAATCTTCACTTTTCTCGGCCTTAGGCTTTGACTCAATTAAAAAGTATTCTGCTTTTGTAAAATGCTCCATTATAGTATCTGTGGTACAAGAACAATACTCGGTTGATTGTCTCGGAAACCGAACGGCATAGCCTCCGAGGTCATCCAAACAGGTGTTCACCATCGCTTCTCTGTCTCCATCTTCCCATTTAATTTTTCCAGCCTGATAATTTGAAACAAGTTTTGCAATAATTAACACAGCAACTAATGCTATTACCGAAATTGCAAGTATTTTTTGAACTCTGTTCTTCATCGTTTAAGACTAATGCAATAGTCTAGAAATATTCTCATCGTTCCAAATATTAATTAAATTTGAATTCGATAAGAATACGATGCAAATTAAAGCCGACAATCCTGAAGAATATATTTCCAACATTCCTGAAGAACGAAAAGAAGCATTTATCAAACTACGAAATGTCGTATTAGACAACATACCGAAAGGTTTTGAAGAATGTATGAATTACGGAATGATTGGTTACGTTGTACCAAAAAACATCTATCCTAATGGATATCATGTCTCTCCCGAGCTACCGCTGCCTTTTGCAAACCTGGCTTCTCAAAAAAACTTTATTGGATTTTATCACATGGGCATCTACGCAAATCCTAAGCTGCACAAGTGGTTTACAGAAGAATATGCAAAGCGATGCAAATACAAACTAGACATGGGTAAAAGTTGCGTTCGACTTAAAAAAATGGATGATATTCCCTTTGACCTAATTGGCGAGTTGATGCAAAAGATTTCTGTTGACGATTGGATTACCACCTATGAAAAGAACTATAAAAAGAAATAAACAAATCCCGTGATTAACTCTTTTTGAGTTTATACCGTCTAATTAATAATCCCACAACTACTGCCAACAGTAGCAGAGGCCAGATTGTAATTAGGCCTAAAAAGACACTTAGAACCATATCCCAGCCATTCACGAAACTTCTTTTCAGTTTATTGATAAAACCATAGTTGTTTTCTGCTTGGGCTTCCAAACTTTCATAGTAGGTGACTCTTAAAGTTGAGAAGCTCACTTGATTCTTTAGATATTTCAATTTCCCTTCCAAACGGTCAATTTCTGTTCGCACTTCACCAATTTGTCGCTCTACCTCCAACACTTCGGGTATTTTACCTGCTCGAGATAAAAGTTGAATATACCGGGTTTCAATTTGCTTCTTTGTTTTCAATCGTGCACTTATGTCATAATATACTTCAGTTACATCAGAAACACTTATTTCTCGTTCATCAAAACGATTAACTCCAACCGAAATATCTTCCAATAGCTTATCAAACTTATCAGACGGAACCCGAATTTGTACTGTGCGATTTATACGATAAGATGTCTTATTCTCAGATTCATTACTCGCATAGCCATTGTGTTTTGCTATTGCAATCTTAATTCTATCTGCGGTTGCCTTCAAGCTTTCAGTTTCAAAAGTACAAGACCCTGTTTTTATCAATTTTAAATCATTGATTGGTTTGAAATCACTTCCAGCATCATCTCGTTCTAGCTGACTTTTCGCTAAGCTTTTCTCACTTAGCTCTTCATAATCTCCTGAAGCTTCTGCAGTTGCGTAATTATTGTCTGAATGCATTTCACTTCTATTACAAGCAAATGCAAAAAATAGGATTAGAACAAGATACTTTTTCATTGCCTATTTATACCACTTCACACAAAAAGGTAAATGAAAAGCTATATTTGAAAAGCTAGATTATGTATAAAATATCCTTTATTAGCTTAGCATTTTTTATAAGTTTAAGCTTCGTTTCTTGTAAAGACGAGCCTCCTACATCAAGCATATCTGAAAATTTTGTTGAGTTTTACTTTTATCATAAAACGGACTCATGCCATAATATCTATAAGCATACTAAAGACGGTGACATCCCAATTATTATAGATTCCAAGCATCAAGATTGGTGGCCTCGAATATCACCAGACAATACAACATTATTGTGGTACAAATCACCTAAAAACGGAGATTACAATGATTATGAAAATGCCGAATTATGGATGTCAGATCCTGACGGAAGTAACCAAAGAAAAGTACTAGAGCTAGTTGACTACAATTGGAAAGCACAAGGTGTCGCAGATTGGTCTCCAAACAGTAAAGAACTCGTTATGGCAGCTACAGATTCTTCAGGGAGCTGGCATATTTATACATCCGATTACGATGCTAAAAACATAATCAAAGTAAGTACACGTAAAAGCTTATATGCCGATCCAAGTTGGTCTCCTGATGGTACTAAAATTGTTTTTAGTGCATTCCCTAAAGATAAAATTACGGTAAATCTTTTTGATTTAGAGATACATATTATGGATAAAGATGGATCAAACGAAGTGCAATTAACTTTCGACCAAATGAGAGATCATGACCCATATTGGTCTCCCGACGGAAAGGAAATTGCATTTGAAAGTCAATGGACCTTAATTGATTGCTTTCGAGGAAAATGGGCGTTACGGAAATATAGTTTTGAAACAGATAGTGTATATGATGTAGTAAAAGATGATGAGGCCAATGGAGTTCCTCGTTGGACTTCTGATTCTAAGGAGATATACTTTGGTAGATCTGTCTGCGGTGAATATGGTATTATTGCTAAAACGCATCGAGATGGAGGTAATTTAACTACAGTGCTCAGCAATGAGAATTATGCTGTTTTTGATTGTGAGATAATTAGATGATAATAAACAGAGAAAAAAACGAAATTCTTTACAATTCACTCATTTCGAAATTGCCAGAAATTGAACGAAAAGGCAAGGCAAACCCTTATACTTCACTCAATGGTCATATGTTCAGCTTTCTAGATAAGGAAGGCAAACTTGGAATTCGAATGAGTGAAGATGATAAAGCTGCATTTGAAAATAAATACAACTCTCCTCCTTTCATTCAGTACAATGCAGTTATGAGAGGTTATGTAACCGTACCACAAGAGTTGCTCGAAAATACAAGTGAGTTACTCCCGTATATTAAAAAGAGTATTGTGTTCATTAAATCCCTGAAGCCTAAACCAACATCTAAAAAGAAATAATCTTTCCCATTTCAAAAATTACTAAAAAAAATGTCCTTGCTCTCACAAGGACATTTAAATATTGCTAGAGATGAAATTATTGAACGAGTAACTTCACTGTTTTAATTTCATCATCAGTATGTACGGTAAGGAAATAATATCCAGCATCAAAGTCTGAAACGTTTATCTGAACTTCTGTTCTTTGATAATCGTCTTCGTTTAAGGTTCTTCTTACTAATTCTTTTCCAAGAACATCAACTATAATAATTGATACATTTTCATCAAAGTAATTTCCATAACTAACATTAACCACGTCTCTGGTTGGGTTAGGATAAACACTAATTGATTCTGTAGCATCAAATTTTAAGAGCTCTACATTACTGTATTCATAAGCCCCATCAAAGTCAACTTGTTTCAATCTATAATAGTTTACTCCTTTAAATGGATTCTCATCTACAAAGTTGTAGTCGTTGATAAAGACGCTGTTCCCAGCTCCTTTCACTCGACCAATAGTTTCCCATTGCTGTCCAGGAGTCGTTCTTTGAATATCAAAATGAGAATTATTTATCTCCGTAGCAGTAGACCAAGTTAACATTGCATCATTGCCTTTCTTCACAGCTTCAAAGTATAATAATTCTACTGGTACTGGTGAAAGGTTAATAAGATAATCTTCAGTCTCGCCATTGTTCATAATTCCAGTTGGAGCTATGTTGTTACTATCCATTGCTACTCGAAGTCTTGCTGAAAAAGCACCATCTTCTCCTGAAGGTAAGGAAACATTGACATCGACTGTATCTGGAGATCCAGTTGTTCCGTAACCAACTTTGGTTAAATCCCAAGTTCCATCTTGATTCCAGTCTATATAAAGCTTAAAGTGAACTTCTGTTGAAGAAACTGTTGAATTAACAATTACTTTAAAAGTATTAGCTGCACTTGAATCTAGAATTGCTGGAATTATTAATCCATCATCTGCATCAGCAGTTGCAGTAGCATTTGATTCGGTAGAATCCTCATTTGTTATTGTTGCCCCTAGCCAAATAGGTAACAATCCTTCTGGAATTCCATTATCGTCTTTGTCAACAAAAATGTTGCTAGCCTCACCATAAGTTGCTTTATCTAAGTCTCCATAATCACTTACTTTAGCATTTACAGACATATAAATAGTTGCATCATCACAAAGTGGTTGTGGCGTTGCTGCTGACTTGTCACAAATCGCATAACTTACTTGGTCAGGACCAAAGTAATCTGAAGGTGGAATGTAGGTATAATTTCCATTTGGATGGAAGTTGACAGTTCCCCCTTGGTCAGTTGTTAAACTTGACAATACTGTTGTATTATCAGACCCTAGATTTGAAACGTCGATATAAGTGGTACTTCCGTTTATTGAAATACTATCTCCGTTATAGTCATAGTCGTTTCCAACCCAAGAACCATTAACAGCAACATTCACACTAGTCGAGACAAAATCATCTCCTGCAAATGGAGGATCATTTGAAACCCCATTATCTTCATAAACCGTAATATTAATTATTGCGTTTGCACATGCTTTATTGGCTCCAGAAACAGTATCACATGTCTCATATTCCGCAATCACGGTTCCTTCAAATCCTGTAGATGGAGTAAACGTATAATTACCATTTGCATTTAGAACTAAGGAACCAGCATTAGACACCATATTACCATTAACATCTACTCCACCAACTGTAGTTGAAGAAGCCAATGTTCCTGATGCATCCACACTACCATCTCCATTCGAATCATATTCAAATCCATTTACATAGATATCATCTAGGTCAGGATCCCCATCGTTGGATAAAGCATTCGATGAAACTGCATTTCCATAAGAAATAACATCATCGTTATTCGCAAATACACTATTGTCATTTACGTCTGATGGATCTGGCATTGGTTTCACTGCAATAGATAAAGTTGCTGTATCACATGCAATTGGTAAACCGTTATCACATAAGAAGTATTTAACCTCTACTTTACCTGTAAACCCACTTGCTGGTGTGAACGTATAAGAACCATCTGCTGCAAAAGTCAGTGTACCCGCATTTCCTACTGGAGTACCCGTTTCGTCTGTACCACTTAGAGTTGCTCCAGATGTAATATTCGCACCGGTTGTTTGATTTAAGAATGAACCAAATGTTTGAGTGTCATTCTCAGGATCAAAATCATTTGTAAGAACTGTACCAGAAACTGCAATATCCTCGAACGTACTATTATCATCATCAATTGCAATAGTATATTGGTCATAAACAGTTACATAAACATATGCTGTATCACATTGTGTATTAGGTGATACAATATCATCGCAAACCATATACTGGAAAGTATCGTTTCCTACATATCCACTGTTTGGAGTGTAAGTAATTACACCAGTTGTTGCATTGAAAGTTACTGTTCCATTACTTGGCCCTCCGCCTGCAGTTGTATCAACAGTTGCAGGGTCGAAGTTTCCAGTTAAATCATAATCATTTGCCAGAACAGTAATGTCAACTGGCACATCTTTTGGTGTCATATCGATATCGTCTAAACAAACTGGTGCTGTATTAGGCTCAATAGTAATAAGCACAAATGTTGTTTCACATCCTTGATTTGGTGAAGGAATTGTATCACATGCTTGATACCAGAATGTATCAACTCCCGAAACTCCAGTTGGAGGACTATAATCAACATAATCATCGGTTGGGTCATTTGGAGTCCCATTATCATTCATGCTCACGGTGCCTCCTAACGCCGTAGCCGCGGCGGATGTATCACCTGAAGTAAATCCAGAATTAGGAGCCAAATCAGTTACCCAAAA
>JABDQY010000015.1 GCA_013042025.1 Bacteroidia bacterium | reverse complement strand
GTTTTTGCCAATGCTGCTTTAGCCAGCATTATTGTTATTGCTTTAGCCTCGTTATGGCTCTATCAATATTTAATTTTGTAAGGCAGTAAATAATTAGTTTTCTTTGCATAGTACATTTAGTTTATGATTGAGGAAATAAAAGAAGTAATAGACATGTTAAAGGTTGAGGCGGATAAGAGTCTCCATCATGTAGAAGCAGAAATTGGAAAATTGCGTGCCGGTAAAGCTATGCCAGCGATGCTAGATAGTGTTCAGGTAGAATATTATGGAAGTAAAGTTCCATTAAGCCAAGTTGCAAATGTAAATACACCAGATGCTAAAACTTTAATGGTTAAGCCATGGGAAAAAAGCATGTTGGAAGAAATTGAAAAGGCAATTATGCATGCAAACCTTGGTTTAAACCCTCAGAATGATGGTGAGCAAGTAATTATCAACGTGCCTCCACTTACCGAAGAGAGAAGAATTCAACTTGTAAAGCAGGTTAAAGGAGAATCCGAAGACGGGAAAATAGGATTACGAGGTGCTCGAAAACACGCAATTGATGCCATTAAAGAGTTGCAGAAGGAAGGTCTTAGCGAAGATTTGGCAAAAAATGCAGAAGGTGATGTCCAAAAAATGGTAGATGATTATTCTAAAAGGATTGATGATGCTATCGCCAATAAAGAAAATGAGATCATGACTATTTAAGTCTCTTAAGATCCAAAAAAAATCTATTTTCTTAAATGTTGGGAGAGGTTATGCTCCAAGACATTAAATTTCGTTTCATTTTGTTGTACTACATATAAACACAAATTTGTGTGCTTATAGATGTCCATTTGTTGCAAAGGTGTGCCTGTCAGCAGGCATAAGAAACTTCGCATTGCTCGTCCGTGCATACAAATCAAAATCTGTCTTTCATTTTCTCTAGCTAGTAGCTTTTCTAAACCCGCTTTCTGACGTTTCATCATTTGATTTGGAGTTTCACCTCCTTCTACTGCTCTATCTAATAATCCTGATTTCCAATTCTCAACCATATTTAGATAGATTTGGTGGCTCTCGGGATTGGTTTTTAATCCTTCAAAAATCCCCCAATTAATCTCATTAAGTTCAGGGATAATTTCGTACTTCCTTCCAGCACGAACAAATGGATGAATGCTTTCCTGTGTTCGTTTTAATGCACTCGTGTAAATATTATCAAAATGGAGATGGTTATAAGCCTCGTAGAACATCTCAGATTGGAGTCTGCCTGTGTCATTCAAACTGCTGTCTATACCACTCCCTTGAATAATCCCCTGTTTATTATAGTCTGTTTCGCCGTGGCGAATGATATAAATGGTTTTCTTTGCACTCACTTTATTTGTTATACCGTTTTGATACCCTACAAATCTATAAACATCTCTCAATTAAACGACTTTGGTAAAGGTACCTTGTCTGAACTATTAGATATGAAAGTAACTGATATTGGGACAGATTTTCTAACTATGTCGATGCCCGTAAATAGCCGTGTGTATCAACCGCTTGGTTTATTACATGGTGGTGCTGTTGCAGCTTTAGCTGAAAATGTTGCAAGTTTTGCAGGTAATCTAATTGCTGGCGAAAAAGGCAAAGCTTGTGTTGGACTTACGTTAAATACCAATCACCTGAAAAGTGTGAAAGAGGGACTTATTTATGCAACAGCAAAACCAATTCATCTTGGACGAAGTACGCAAGTTTGGGAAGTTGAAACCAAAACAGAAGCTGGAGATTTAATAAATGTAACTCGAATGACACTTGCAGTAATCGACAAATAATGAACAAGACTGAAAATATCGGAGCCCTTGTTTACTTGCCAGAGAAGAACAAAATTGAGCGTTATGATGCAGAAAATCTTGAATCATTTTCTGACATTGATGATTATTGGATGAAACAGGAAGGTTTGGTTTACTTCCCTTTTGATAGAACAAAACAGGCTTACTTCTATAACAAAACGAAAGGAGATAATTCAGCTAAGCAATTTGAATTTTCGCCTAACATCCCAATGACTAAAGAGGAGTACGAAACAAGTGTTTTTCTTGCTCAACAAGGCATGGCAAATGAAGAATTCTCTAAAGTGGTACTTGCACGAAATGAAATATTAAATGGTACATACGATGCATTAAAAACATTTCAAAATGCAGTTAAAAAGCATCCAGAGTCGTACGGATATTATATCAATCTTGGAGGACAAGAATGGGTAGGTGCTTCGCCTGAATTATTGATGCATTATGAACATGGAATGGTTTACTCTACTGCATTGGCTGGTACACGAACATTAGACCAAGAATTTACCGCTAAAGAAGGTGAGGAGCAACAAATGGTGGAGGAGTTCATTGAAGAAAAACTGATTAAAGTTGGTCTCTCAAACTTTGTTAAAGCTGAAAAGCAAGAAGCAATATATAGCAATATCAAACATCTGAAAACAGCTTATACTGCAACTTCCACTGAAGGTCAGGCATTAGAATTATTGAAGCACTTGCAACCAACCAGTGCTGTATGTGGTTTGCCCCGAGATGCAAGTTTTGGATTTATCAATGAATTTGAAACATTGAATAGAAGCTTCTATTCTGGTATAACTGGAGTGCTTGGGAAAAATTCAGCAACATTTTTTGTAAATCTAAGGTGCATGCGTTTTTATGAAAATCAAGTAGAATTATTTGCTGGAGCGGGTATTACTGCGGAGTCAGATGCAGCAAATGAGTGGGAAGAAACGGAGAAAAAGATTAATACAATAAAAGAATTATTGTAAAGCTAAATTATTCGCATTTGTAGGGGTAATTCGCAGAGCTTCTAATCAAACCAATCGTCATTCGATTCAATTGGATATCCATGGTCATTATAGGTATATGTGTCACTAAAGTCTTTAGATTTAGTTTCATAAATGCGAGTATAATATAGATTCTAGTCAAGAGCCAACTCAAGCATTTCTTCATATTCTTCGTTAGTAATTTCAATTGCTCCAAATTGTTTAAGATGATCATTAAGGTATTGGGTGTCCAGTAATTGAAAGTTATTTTCCTTCATAAATTCTACTAGAAACACCAATGCAATTTTGCTGGCATCTGTTTCTAGATGAAACATACTTTCTCCAAAAAATACTCGTCCAATTGCAACACCATATAAGCCTCCAACCAGTTTGCCATTTCTCCAGGTTTCAAAGCTAAAAGCATAACCCATTTCATTTAATCGGGTGTATGAGTTAATAATTTCCTGACTTATCCATGTATCATCTCTGTTCGCACATGCTTTTATAGTGCCTTCAAAGTCTCCGTTTATTTTTAGCTCAAAATGCTGCTTATTGAACAGCCTTTTCAAATTTTTTGAAACATGAAATTTGTCTAAAGGAATTATTCCCCGCATATCCGGTTTAAACCAAAAAATCTCGTTATCATCTTCAGGTACCGCCATAGGGAAGTAGCCTTTCGAATATGCATAGAGAAGTTCGGCTGGGTCGAGCATAATATTACTTTTGCAAAAGAAATAGTTTTATGAAGATAATCTGCATTGGAAGAAATTATGTGGCTCATGCTAAAGAATTGGGAAATGATATTCCCGAAGAACCCGTAATTTTTATGAAGCCGGATTCAGCAATATTCCGACAACGTGATGCATTTTATATTCCTGATTGGAGCAATAATATTCATTATGAATTGGAAGTGGTTGTAAAACTAAATCGATTAGGGAAAAACATTGAAGCGAAGTTTGCTTCAAAGTACTTCAAGGAATTAACAGTGGGGATAGATTTTACCGCTAGAGATGTACAAAGCAAGTTAAAATCAAAGGGGTTGCCATGGGAGAAAGCAAAAGCGTTCGATCAAAGTGCTGTTCTGGGGGAATTTCAAGATGTTTCAAATTATGATATCAGCAATCTAAATTTCCAATTAAAGAAAAATGGAGAGCTAGTTCAAGATGGGAATACATCACTAATGATAAACAGCATTCCTAAAATTATTGAACAATGTTCGCAGTACTTTACGTTAAAGATTGGAGACTTAATATTTACGGGTACACCTCAAGGAGTTGGTAAGGTAGAGGCAGGAGATGTTCTAGAAGGTTTTCTTGAAAACAAGAAAGTGTTAAATGTACGTATTAAGTAAAGGAGTAGTTAAATATATTCGTAGCATGCGAAGTATGCTTTATGTCAGTTTATTTTTTGTACTTGTGCAAGTGGCATGTTCAGGGAAAGATAATGCTCCAAGTCAGCAAGAAAAAACCTATCCCATTGTTAAAATTGAAACAAGATTAGGGGTAATGCATTTTTGGCTCTTTGATGAAACTCCCAATCATAAAGCAAAGTTTATTGAATTAGCGAATGCGAAGCATTACAATCAATTTACCTTTAATCGGGTTATTCGGAACTTTGTTATTCAGGGTGGTTGTCCAGATTCTGTTCAGTACTTTAAAGACTCTCCCTATTTGTTAGAGCCAGAGTTTGTAGATAGTATAAAGCATGTGTATGGTGCTTTAGGTATGGGGCGTGATGATAATCCAGAAAAGCTTTCAAATGCATGTCAATTTTATGTGGTAAACAGAGAAATGGGGTTGCCCAATCTTGATAATAACTATATGATTTTTGGAAAGATTATAGATGGAGAAGATGTGTTGGAAAAAATTGAAATAGAACCAACCAACGCGAATGATAAACCGAAAGTAGCTATTCCATTAGATGTGGGGATTGTAGAGCTTAGTCAACAACAATTATTGGACAGTTTTAAATTTAGTATTCCAGAGTAGTTTCACCTTCTATGCACAATGCATAAGAGAAATAGGCTTCTGAATTGGATGTTTCCCATAGATGAAAACAGCTTTTTTGTTACTATCAAATGCCTCAAGCATTGCTTCTTCTCTTTCATTACGAGTTTCGTATTGATTGCTAATTGCAATTAAATCATCCCAACATGTGCGTATCTCAAATCCAAATTTCCCTTTTGCATTTTTAGTACGACAAAAATTAGTTTGAAAACACATATGTACTTTAAGCGTGGCGAGAAACTTTTCACATTCCTTAAAAGTTGTGTAATTAGTACTTCCTAAAATGAGCTCATCGTTTTCATTCAATAAACGAAGATTAAATCCGTCCTCATGCTCAATAATGGTGTATGTGGGTTTTTTCATGTTACTATTCTTTTTGTTAATGAACTATTATTCCAGAACAAATCAGATATGCAAATTATCATATAAATGATAAAAAGATTATCAAATGCCCTTTACTTAAAGATATAGCTTCATTTTAGGAAAACAAGTATTTCGTAAGAAATCTTAAAATATAGTCGGAGAAACAGGAGTTGTTTAAATCTTAATAACTCCAAATACAATCCAATTTACCTTTGTTCTTTTTGTACCATTTTGAAACGAACTAATTTATATTACATTCTGATAATTGGAGGAATCCTATCCTTGTTTGCTACGTGTAGGAATGTTATCAAGGAACCTGGAAGTGAGGAAGACTTATCCGATTCGGATACAACAGAAGTTGATCTTAAAACGCCTGTTGTAGATCTTGATCCAGTTCCAAGTAAGATTAGTTATTCCTCACCAGGAAAGTATTCGTTCACACGTAACACCAATCCTTATACTCAAAACTATTTTAGGAAGCCATTTGATAGCACAATTTATGTGTCAGGAACGTTTTGTGAACTTAGGGGAAATCATTTCCATGGGGGACTGGATATTAGAACCGGCGGACAAGAAGGGTGGAAAGTACTTGCTGCTGCTGATGGATTTGTAGAACGGGTTAAAGTTAGCACCTCTGGCTATGGGCGAGTAGTATACATTCGCCATCCTAATGGATACACAACAGTTTATGGGCATTTACAAAAATTTAAAGGGGCTTTAGCAAACTATGTAAAAGAAGCTCAGTATAAACAACGGAAATTTGAAATTGAACTATTCCCTAAAGCTGGTGAGATAAAAATAAAGAAAAGCGAAAATTTTGCACTAAGTGGAAACACGGGAGGAAGTGGAGGACCACACCTTCATTTTGAAATTAGGAATCCTCAAGGGCAGTCTACAAATCCCTTAATGCATGGAATCGACGTTCCAGATAAGCTTAAACCAGTAATTAAGAATGTCTCATTTTATCTGAAGGATAAGAACGTTCTTCATGCCGAAGGCAATTATCCCTTTAAGATAGTATCTCGATCTTCAGAATATCTAAAGAACACAAAAGCGGTCAATGCAAAGCCAGGTACGTATAGTTTTGGTTTACGTACCGACGATTACTTCACAGATAGACGAAACCGACTAGGAATTAATTATTGTTGGTTAACTGCAAACGGATATTTATTGTATCAATATCAAATAGAAAAATTTGCCTTTAACCAAGGTCGATATATTAATACGCATACGGATCCATATCTGAAGTTTAAAAAGGGACATTCTTACATTCGACTTTTTAAGGAAAAGTTTAATCCGCTTAAGTACTATAAGCAAAACCAGAATGGAGAGGTATGGTTACAGCAAGACGATTCTGTTCAAATGAAATTATTTATACAAGACTATGCAGGACTTACAGACTCAGTTTCGTGGCTAATGGTAGGTGATAGTTTAGGAGAGAAATTAACATGGAAAGACAATAATGACTTTGAAGCTATTCAGCGAATTAACGCGGAAAGAGGCAAAACTTTCAAATATGATAATTGGACAATTTCGATACCTCCTAAAACCATTTATCACACAATAGATTTTAAGTTGAAAGAAAAACCGATTAAGCCAAAAATGCTAAGTAAAACACTTCAAATGCACTATGCTTATACACCCCTACATTCCTATATCAATGTGTCGTATAAAGTGCCAGCTGAATTTATGAAGTATGGAGATAAGCTTTGTGCAGTAAGCTTTGATGGTAGTAGAACTTATTATGAAGGAGGTGTATTAAAAGGAAGCAACTTAAGTTTCAGAACAAGGTCTTTGGGAGAGTACGCGATTACTTACGATAATTCGCCACCGGTAATTAAACCAATTTCGGTGGGTAAAAAATACAGGTTTAGAGTTAGTGAAAACTTAAGTGGTGTAGATCGAATAATTTGTTCGTTAGATGGCAAATGGATTTTAGCTGAATATGAACCGAAGACAGGTGCAATATGGGGAGAAATACCCAATTGGATAAAACCAGGTACGTACGAATTCAAGTTGATTGTAATCGATTCGAAAAACAATCGGGCGGAGTACAAGAAATCTGTAAGCTTATAAAAAATGACAATTCGGATAGTGAGAATTAGTGATACAAAAATATATTTGTATATACATACATATATTAAAGCAATGAAAAACATCAAATTATTATCCCTTCTAATTTTCGCTATAAGCGTTATTACTTTTAGTTCATGTTCAGATGACGATCCAGATCCAGAGCCTACTCCTGTAGAAACAAAAACTACCTATGATGGTGCTGCGAAAGCTGTTATTGACGGAAATTGTGCCACTTCTGGTTGCCATACTTCAGGAGCCATGATAGGCAGTTTGGAAGGATATGCGGATGCGAATACATTTGCTGGATATGGCAGAATGCTAGGTGCTGTTAAACATGAGATGGGTTACTCACCAATGCCTAAAAACTCAGCAAAACTATCGGATACCGACATTGCAACTCTAGAAAGTTGGATCAATGATGGTTTATTAGAAAAGTAATAAAACAACTAGATATTTCAAGGCGATAAATCTTTTATCGCCTTTTTTTGTTTCTTTTGAATATGGCAATACCGGAAGTAGGTTCAAAAGCTCCATCGTTTAAAGGAGTAAATCAAAATGGGACAGAAATTAGTTTAGCATCGTACGCAGGGAAAAAATTGGTTTTATACTTTTATCCAAAAGACGATACTCCAGGATGCACAGCTGAAGCCTGTGATTTAAGGGATAACTACAAGCGATTTCAATCTCAAGGATATGAAATTTTAGGTGTAAGTCCTGATACTGAAGCAAAACATGTAAAGTTTATAGCTAAGTATGAGCTTCCTTTTGATCTTTTGGCTGACACTGATAAAGAAACATGTGAAGCATACGGAGTTTGGGTCGAAAAAAACATGTATGGAAGAAAATATATGGGTGTAAAAAGAACAACTTTCATAATCAATGAAGATGGTGTCATTGAAGAGGTAATATCGAAAGTTAAGACTAAAGAGCATTCTGCTCAAATCTTAGATTGATTTTTTCTAGGTAAAATTTGTTGCCCCAAGGTACAACTATTCTTTTATTCTTTGAGAATTATTGCTAGCTAGGTTATAGTTTTAGTATTTTTAGTTTTTGTAGTGCTAAGTACCGTTGGTGTGTTGATCAAAGGATAGTTTAACAACACTAACATTTAAAAATACACTTATGAAAAAAACTACGAAAAAATCGACAAACCCCTTTGCAATTCTTGGATTAA
>JABDQY010000182.1 GCA_013042025.1 Bacteroidia bacterium | reverse complement strand
GTTTGGTTTTAGTAGACGGAATAATCTCAAGAAGTTTAAGATATCTTGGAGGATTAAAGAAGTGTGTTCCACAAAAATGTTCCGCAAAATCAGCTGATCTGCCTTCCAACATCATTTCAATTGGAATTCCAGAGGTGTTAGAAGTGATTAAACTGCCTGGTTTTCGATGTTCTTCAACTTTTTCAAATAATGACTTCTTAATGTCTAATCTTTCAATTATCACTTCAATTGTCCAATCACAGTCTTTAATTTTGTGTAAGTCATCGTCAAAGTTTCCAGTCTTTATTCTTGATGCAAATTTCTTACTATAGATTGGACTTGGATTGCTTTTCAAAGCAGATTTCAATGCTCCATTTGCAACATCTTGACCTTCTTTTTTTAGGTCTAGGAGAAGAACATCGAGTCCAATATTGGCAAAATGGCAAGCAATTCTGCTACCCATTACACCAGATCCAAGAACCGCTACCTTCTTTATTTTTCGTATTGAATTAGTATCCATTTACAGTTTCTTTAAAATTTTGTTTCAACTTATTTAGTGTTCGTATCAAGTAGTTTTCATCTTTTAAAAGACGCATTAGCATAACAGCTCCCTCAATTTCTGCAACTGCAACTTCAGCATGTATTTTCGCTTCTTCTTTAGAGTGATTATTTAATTCGAACAAGTGCGACAAGGCCTTCACCCATTCATCAAAAAATTCTTTAATTACTTCGGCAAACACAGGATTAGTATTTAATGTTTCAAGACCGATATTTACAAAAAAATCACCGCCTTCTTCGTGTGTATAAATTTCTTGAGCTCGAAAAGTAATTTCGTCAACACGTTTCAATAGACTAAGATTATTATCATACACTTTGCTAAACACTTTGTTTACATAATGATCTTTAAGAGCGTTTAGAACTTCAAGCATTAATGCTTCTTTACTTTCGATATAATGATATATGCTTCCTTTAAGCAGTCCATTAGCAGCAGCCAAATCATTCATGGAGGTACCATTGTATCCTTTTGTTTTAAATACAGAAAGTGAATTTCTTAAGAGGGTCTTTCTATCTATTTTAGGTTTTGCCATATCCGATTGGCATCAAAATTAGTAATTTAATGCCAATAAACCAAACGGTTGGTAGATTAAGATAAAAATACATCACCGCATTGAAATACTTCACTTCTAAACCTAGACCAAATACTAATTCGCATCTCTCTGACGTTGTAATGACACTAAGGTTAAAGTTATGACTAAAAAAATTCTTGTATCCATTCTATTTGTTTTGCCAGTTTTATCATTTGCTCAACTTCCTGAGTTTTCTCTTTTTCTCAATGGACCTGCGATTCAAAATGAGGGTAAACCAGTTGCTCATCGTTTTTTGCGAGAAGCAAATGCGAAGTACAGTAAGCGAATTCATCGTGTAATTGATTCGAGAATGAAACAAAACAAAGACATGGCATGGCCTAAAAATCCGCTAAGCCATGTAATTTGGACAGCCGTTACCAAAGGTTATCCAGACATGGACAAACCAAAAGCGTATCAGAATGATTCGTTAGCAAGCACCTATTCCACTAAAGAGATAATAGAAAAAGGATCGATAGAGGAAATTGTACCTATTGCCATAAATGGTGATCCAAACAACATTCGATATGACACTGTAAACACCCCATTTGATCCAAAGGAAATTGTAAAATTTCGGATGATGGAAGACTGGATATTCGATGCGAACTATTCTGATTTAAGACCTAGAATTATAGCAATTGCACCAATTTACAAAATCAAAAGTCAAACAGGTATCAATCTTGGAGAAGGTGAATTATTCTGGGTTAAAATGGATGAATTAAGACCAATATTAGCACAACAACAAATATTTAATAAGAAAAATGATGCAGCTAGACTAAGCTACGACCAATGGTTTAGAATGAGACAGTTTTCAAGTCATATAGTTAAAGAGAGTAATATTTATGATCTAGACATCAAGTATATTGAAGGATTCCGAGATGACGGGCTAGCTGCTCTAATGGAAAGTGACCGTATCAAAAATGACCTTTTCATCACAGAACATGATTTGTGGGAATACTAGTTGGCATTTGCCAATAAAATTGCCCTAACTTATATTACATTTGCACCTTTCGAAAACAAGGTATGGCATATTTTTTCACCTCAGAATCAGTATCAGAAGGGCACCCAGACAAGGTTGCTGACCAAGTATCTGATGCATTAATTGATCATTTTTTAGCATTTGACCCTCAAAGTAAGGTTGCATGTGAAACTCTAGTAACTACCGGACAAGTAGTATTAGCTGGAGAAGTAAAATCATCTACATATTTAGATGTTCAAAAGATAGCACGTGAAACTATTAATAAAATAGGTTACACGAAAGGTGAATACATGTTCGATGGCAACTCTTGTGGAGTATTATCTGCAATTCACGAGCAGTCGCCTGATATTAATCAAGGTGTAGAACGCAAAAAGAAGGAAGATCAAGGAGCAGGTGATCAAGGTATGATGTTTGGTTATGCAACAAACGAAACTGAAAGTTACATGCCACTTCCGTTGGAATTATCTCATTTACTTCTCAAGGAATTAGCTGAGTTAAGAAGAGAGAATAAAAAAATCAAATATTTGAGACCCGATTCAAAATCTCAGGTAACTATCAAATATGACGACAACAATAAACCAATTGCGATAGATGCGATTGTAATTTCTACACAACATGATGATTTTGATACGGAATCAAAAATGTTGAAGAAAATCAAAGAAGATGTGATAAAGATTCTTATCCCAAGAGTTAAAAAATTACTTCCTAAAAATATTCAAGCACTTTTCACAGATAAAATCAAATACCACATTAACCCTACAGGTATTTTCGTTATTGGTGGACCTCACGGTGATACTGGTTTAACGGGAAGAAAGATAATTGTAGATACTTATGGCGGCAAAGGAGCTCATGGTGGTGGTGCATTTTCAGGAAAAGATCCAAGTAAAGTAGATAGAAGTGCAGCATACGCAACTAGACATATTGCCAAAAATCTTGTAGCCGCAGGAGTGTGCGACGAAGTACTTGTACAAGTTGCATATGCTATTGGTGTAGCAAAACCGGTTGGCTTATATGTAAACACCTATGGTACGGCAAATGTTGACAAAACAGATGGTCAAATTGCAAACATCATCTCTAAAATTAGCAAGTTTGATATGAGACCATATTTCATTGAAAAACGGTTTAAACTTAGAACGCCAATCTATTCTGAAACTGCCGCTTATGGACATATGGGTAGAAAAACTGAGACAGTATCTAAGAAGTTTGTTGATGGAAGTGGAAAGACCAAGACTGTCAAAGTTAAATTGTTCCCTTGGGAAGAATTAAACGGAGTAAATGATCTTAAAAAAGCGTTTAAGCTTTAATCATAATACTGTCAATTAGCTACTAAATACCGTCATTTAACTACTATTTACTACACTTTATCTACGCTGTTAAATAGCGAAGCTATTTTCAAATTAACTTTGCCCAAAGTTTAAAAAGAAATGTGTGGAATTGTTGCTTACTACGGCCCAAACCAGGCCTACGATTTTTTAATCAAAGGTTTACAAAGACTAGAATATAGAGGATACGACAGTGCAGGTGTTGCATTGTTAAATGGCGATTTAAGAGTCTATAAGAATGCAGGCAAGGTCAGTGAGCTTGAAGCAATAGCAGACAATCAAAACGTAACAGGAACTCGAGGGATAGGTCATACCAGATGGGCGACTCATGGAGAACCTAATTCTATAAATGCTCATCCACATCTTTCGCAAAGTGGAGATATCGCTTTAATTCACAACGGAATTATTGAAAACTATGACACTTTGAAAAAAGTACTTATTTCTCGTGGTCATGAATTTAAAAGTGATACAGACACTGAAGTTTTAACGCATTTAATAGAAGAAATTAAAGAGGAAGAACAAGTAGATTTACTTGAAGCTGTTCGACTAGCATTAAACGAGGTTATCGGTGCTTATGCAATCGTTATCTTAAGTAAAAATGACCCCAATACTCTTATTGCAGCTCGAAAGGGAAGCCCTTTGGTTGTCGGTATAAGTGAAAATGAAGGGGAATTTTTCTTAGCTAGCGATGCAACTCCAATAGTTGAATACACCAAAAAAGTTACATACCTGGATGACAATGAGATTGTTTCCATTCACGATGGTGAAATGACATTAAAGACCATCGACAATGTAATTAAATCTCCTTTTATTCAAGAACTAGAAATAAGTCTAGATGCTTTAGAAAAAGGTGGATATGAACACTTCATGCTCAAAGAAATTTTTGAGCAACCTAAGTCTATATATGATTCAATGAGAGGGAGATTTGACCCTGTCAATTTAACTTTCGCAATGCGAAGTTTGGTTGAGTATTCTGGTAAAATCCGAAATCTTGATCGAATTATAATTATTGCCTGCGGTACATCTTGGCATGCTGGATTAGTAGGAGAATACCTAATTGAAGAGTTTGGTAGAATTCCTGTCGAAGTAGAATATGCATCTGAGTTTAGATATCGAAATCCTATCATTACTGAAGATGATTTGGTTATTGCTATTTCTCAAAGTGGAGAAACTGCAGATACGTTAGCCGCCTTAGAAATGGCTAAAGAAAAAGGTGCAACAATTTACGGTATATGTAATGTTGTTGGATCCAGTATTCCACGAATCACCCATGCAGGTGCATATACTCACGCAGGTCCAGAAATAGGTGTTGCATCTACAAAAGCATTTACAGCACAAGTAACAGTGCTAACATTGCTGGCGTTAGGAATTGCGGATATTCGAGGCAAAATTTCGAAGAAACGACTAAGGGAAATGTTTGCAGAGTTGGATACTATTCCACACAAAGTGGAGTTACTCTTAGAATCATGTAATGAAAAATGCAAAGAGATAGCTGCTATCTACCAGGATGCCCCAAATTGCCTTTATCTAGGTAGAGGTTATAATTTCCCTGTTGCTCTAGAAGGAGCATTGAAGCTTAAAGAGATTTCATACATTCATGCAGAAGGTTATCCCGCTGCAGAAATGAAACATGGACCGATTGCACTAATTGATGAAGAAATGCCAGTGATTGTAATTGCTCCAAAACGAAATTATTACGAAAAGCTTCTTAGCAATGTTCAAGAGGTTAAAGCTAGAAAAGGAAAGATTATTGCCATTGTTACTGAAGGTGATGAAAAAGTGAAAGAAATTGCAGATCACTATATCGAGATTCCAGATACCGAAGATTGCTTAACACCAATTTTAGCTACTATTCCCTTGCAATTGTTGTCTTACTACATTGCTGTCAATCGAGGATGTAATGTTGACCAACCTAGAAACCTAGCTAAGTCGGTTACAGTTGAATAGCTGTATACCAATATGTACACATTTTCTTTATACATGCTTTAGACTGTAGCATGTAATTTTCTGTTTGCCAGCCACTTAGGTCCATTGTAAATATTTAGGTGCACTAGTTGTTTAGTTTAACTAAATAAAAAGGAGGACCCAAATTATGAAAAAAACAATTACACTTTTAACAATTTTAATGTTGACTGCATTTGCAGTATCTAAAGCTGAGGCCTCAAAACTTATCTTACGAACGAATACTTTTAAAGCGACTGCGTTTATTGCTGGTCAAACTTTTTTCTCACATCATGGTGAATTTAATGTCCAACATCTACCACCTGGAAGGCACATGATTTCTATTACAGAATCAAGAAGACGACGAGGTAAAGGAAGAGATTTTGGAAAACGAGAATTTAATCACCATAATCAAGGACAGCTTGTATTTAGAGGAAGAATTTACATTCCGCAAAACAGTATTGTCTATGCTCGTGTTACACCTCGTGGAAGATTAGTTATTGATGAAATTCGTAGAATTCCTAGACGACGATCGACACATCGCAGACCACCTGCAAGGCAACCACAGTATAGAAACAATGACTTCCGCAACAACCAATACAGAGATCACAGGTATCCAAACGATGTTAATCAAGATCGAAGAAGAGGTAGCAATTTTAATGACGCATTAAACATGATTAATAGAGCTTCATTTGAAAGTGAAAAGCTTTCACTAGCCAAACAGTACATTCAATCAAATAACATTTCAAGCAATGAGGTGTTATTATTGATGAACACTATGGATTTTGAAACATCGAAGCTTGAAGTTGCAAAACTGGGGTACGATTATACTATTGATCCTGAGAATTACTTCATTGTAAACAAAGGGTTTGGATTTAGTAGCAGTATAAATGCACTAAACCGATACATCGGATAATAAAACACAACTTAAAAGAGGGACCGCCACCGCGGTTCCTTCTTTATTTAAATATCTTATTTAAATCGTCATCTCTAATTGGCTTTGTAATATAGTCTAGCACATAAATGTTATCTTTTGCCTTCTCTACATCCACAGGATTGATGGACGAACTCAACATGTAAATTTTTATTTCCTTTTGCTTTTCTTCTGGCACCGACT
>JABDQY010000180.1 GCA_013042025.1 Bacteroidia bacterium | reverse complement strand
TTTATAGCCAATATACCGGAGCATTAACTGAAAAATTCAACTCCAACTATGTAGGAATAGTAGGAATATTTACTGAAATTGATAGAAGAGAGTTTAATGGATCCGCAATGGTTCTTTCGGCACTTACTGTATATTTATTCCCGCTTTATTTGAAATGGCAACTAACAGCAGACAAGTACACGGATTATTCATTTATGGTTTATAATCTTGAAACGCATCGACCATCATTTATCAGCAGTAACTTTTATAATGCAAACATGAATATTCATCTTCAGAATGCTCATATTTACAATTCTTTAAATCAAATAACAAAGAAGAAATAATGAGATACTTAGCTACTTTAATAATTACAATTCTAGCTCTTAGTTCATTTGCTCAACTGGTTACAGTTAAAGAGAAACCATCTTTCTATTTAGGTCAGCGAGGCACCATTGATGTAAATATTCTTACCCAAATTGGTTTTACTCCTATGTTAGCTTCAGATCTAAATTATGCTGAATATGAAGAAGTAACATCTGAACAGATTAATCTTCCGCATATACTAATCAACCCTCAAGCTGAGTATACATTTGCTTTAAACAACATTCTTGCCGTTTATTTGCGTGGAGCATTAGCCGTAACATCGCGTGACCCAGTTTATATGGGATCGGACAATAGCAGTAGCTCTTCGCTTTACGAATCAGGTACGCCAAAAATCAGAAGAAGAACATTTGGTTTTGGGTTTAACGTATTTCTTAATAATAAAGCTGCCATAGCTCCAGTTGGAACAAATTTTTCTATTGGTTTCTCCACTCACTCCGTAGTTGCCGATCACTCAGGTATGACTTTAGGTACTTTTTCATATAATCCATATGAATTTGTTGAACTTCGCGACGTTGATAATGAGATTGTAGAATTTGACTACAAGTCGATAGACTGGGGTTTTCAATGGAAAGATCTTATTGGACCAAAATTATATATTCAATATGGAGTTGCAGGGTCATTCAATCTAGGTGTAAAAACAGGATTGATTGAAGGAGACTATTCCTATTCAGAAAAGACGTTTAAAGATAGACAATTAGAAGCTGCCCGCGAAAGTTACATGCTTCGAGATTTAGTTATGTTTAAACTGGGAGTGGGATATGTCCTACACTAATACTCTTTTTCGATGTATTCTTTTTTACATCGAATAATTTCGTAATACAACGTTAATGCGTCAACTGCTGCTATGTAGGATGGATGAAAACTGCAAAACTCTTTGAATCGCTGCAACTCATCGTCATCGTATGATGTTAATGCACGAACAACTATATCGTCGTAAATCTTGCCCGCCTTTGCATTTTGTTTATCCTTTTCAAGCAAATACGCATATTTCTGTCTTTCTCTACCAGCTTTACTATAACGTTCATACAAGTGTGTGATAGGACTGCCCAATACGGCTCCACTTTGTGCTGATTTATCGAGATTAATAAGCTCCATCCTCATATCAATGATTTTAAGCTTTTCACGAACTTTTTCCTCATCTGATTTCCCTAAGTCATTCTTAACAAATTTTCGATCGAAAAGCACTCTAGGACCCAGCACAGAAACAGTAAATTCTTGCATCACGTAAACTCTTGGTCTTAAGTAAAACAGATTAGTATCTGCCTTTACGTCATTTGTATTTATAAATAGAGTATCGAATGTAAGATGCGTTACAACTAGCTCTTCACCTTTTTCGTAAGGGATAGACACAAAACCATTGATATTACTTAGCCTGGCTTCTCCATTGGAATTAGCAATTTTTGCATATAAAATTTCCTCACCATTGTACAATGACTTGAATTGTGCCTTATATATTCCTCTTTGAGCAAAGGAAAAGGCAAAAGAAAAGAGAAATATGAAGCCTAGGAATACTCTCAATTTTATCTAATAACGTACAAAGCAACAAAATAGTTACTGTACTTTCGCTATTTATTATGCAAAGAATACTAATAATTCTATATACGGTAAGTATTACCTTGTTTGCACATGCTCAACAAGTAAAATCAAAGAAAATTCAACCTGATTCGACTTCATTTGAAAATATATATGTGACAAAAATTGCAGAGGATGAATTACAAAGCACATTTGTTATTTGGATAAAAAAAGAAGTTAAACCACATTATCATGCTCATCATACCGAATATGTTCAAGTGTTGTCTGGTAAAGGAACAATGGTGTTGAATAAAGATACTTTCAAGATTAAAAAAGGTGATTCCATGGTTATTCCCAAAGGAAGTATCCATTCCGTAAGAACAACTTCTAGAAAACCCCTCAAGGTAGTATCGGTGCAAGCTCCAAAATATGATGGAGATCGAATTTGGATAGATTAAATTCTATTCAATACATTTGAGGAATGCAAAAATTCATCTACCTGTTACTTGCACTTACATTATTTGCTTGTACAACAGCTCCAAAATCGGACGCTAATTTTATCTCAGAAGTTGATCAGTATTTAGTTGATTACAACAAAAAGTTTCAAGAATTGATGATTCCAGCTGCTGAAGCCGCTTGGAAATTAAACACTTATATTCTAGAAGGAGATACTATTACAAGTAAAATTGCTGAAGAAGCGGAAAAAGCAATGGTAGAATTTACAGGAAGTGAATCCAACATATCTACTGCCAAAAAATATCTAGAGAGAGAAGATGAACTGAGCCCAGTTCAAATTAGACAATTGCGAGCTATTCTATATAGTGCTGCAAGTAGTCCTTCAATTGTAAAAGATCTTGTTGAAGAAAAAATTAAAGCTGAAAACAACCAAACTACAACACTTTATGGTTTTAACTTTATGTTGGATGGTAAAAAAATTAGCACCAACGACATCGATAAAGTATTGGAATCTTCTACCAACTTAGTAGAACGTTTGGCAGCGTGGCAAGCAAGCAAAGAAGTTGGTCGTGAATTAAAAACTGGATTAGAAAATTTAAGAAATCTAAGAAATAAAACAGTACAAGCATTAGAGTTTGAAGACTACTTTCACTACCAAGTATCTGATTATGGTTATTCAAGTGATGAATTGATGGAGGTGTGTAGAAACATGAATAAAGATGTTTGGCCTTTATATCGTGAATTACATACATGGGCAAGATATACCTTAGCAGAAAAATATAATGAGGATGTACCAGAATACCTTCCTGCACATTGGCTTCCAAATCGATGGGGACAAGAATGGAGCTCAATGGTTTCAACTGAAGGTGTAGATCTAGACGGTGAACTTGAGAAGAAAGGTGCAGAATGGGTTATGGAAGAAGGTGAAAGGTTTTGGATGAGCATGGGTTTCCCAGAATTACCTAAATCATTTTATGAAAAAAGCAGCCTCTACCCTCTTCCTCCGGATGCCAATTATAGCAAAAACAATCATGCAAGTGCATGGCATATGGACAATGCTTACGATGTTAGAAGCTTAATGAGTGTTGAACCAAACACCCGTTGGTGGGGAACCGTTTTACATGAATTAGGTCACATATACTATTACATGACTTACACCAACGATAGCGTTCCCATAATTCTACGTGGAGGAGCAAACAGGGCATATCACGAAGCAATGGGTACACTTATTGGTTTGGCTAGTATGCAACAGCCTTTTCTAGAAGGAGTTGGACTAATGCCTGAAGGTACTGAAATAGATGAAACGGAGGCAATGTTAAAAGAAGCATTAGACTATATCGTTTTAATTCCTTGGGGAGCAGGTGTAATGACGGAATTTGAACATGACCTCTATGCAAAAAATCTATCTGTAGACGAGTTTAACAAACGATGGTGGGATCTGAAAAAGAAGTATCAAGGGATTGTTCCACCTTCAGAAAGAGGAGAAGAGTATTGTGATGCAGCAAGTAAAACGCATATCAACAATGATGCAGCTCAGTATTATGACTATGCTATGAGCAATATTTTATTGTTTCAATTTCATGACCACATTTCTAAAAATATTTTAGAGCAAGACCCACATAAAACCAATTATTATGGAAGTAAAGAAACAGGTGATTTTATGAGAACTTTGATGAAGGATGGTGCTAATTGTGATTGGAGAGATCATTTAAATACCCATCTGGGAACAGATATGAGTGCAAAAGCTATGGTAGATTATTTCTCACCCTTAATGACTTGGTTAAAAGAACAAAACAAAGGTAGAACACATTCCTTACCAGAAACCTTATAGATGTGAAAATCCTGATTCGTTAATTGTCAAGCGTTATAGATTATATATACAATCAGAAAGGTTCACAGCATGAACTGTTTTTGATGCTTCATAACTTTATTTCTGAGTATTCCGAAATAGAAGCAAGCCTGAAGTATAAAATTCCTTTTTATGCAAAGGAAAAAGTTATTTGCTATTTAAATCCAGTTAAACCGATTGGAGTTGAGCTTGTATTTTGGAATGCATTAAAGATGAAAGATAGCCTGCCTTTGCTGGATATGAAAAAAAGGAAATGGTTTGCTGGCATCACGTATAGAAATTTAGAAGATATTGATTTTGATGTACTGGATAAAATGATAAAGGAAGCAATTAAATGTGATTCTCAATACAATAAAAGTATATAGCCTGTACATTTAGTTAAATTTGCTTTTTGTCAAAAACGAACGAAATAGCACCTATAAAAAACAGGATTAAAATACTTCCTGACGCACCAGGTATATATAAATATTTCGATAAAGAAGGTACCATCATTTACATTGGGAAGGCAAAGAATCTGCGTAAGCGAGTAAGTTCGTATTTTAACAAAAACCATTACGAAAATCGTAAAACGAAGATATTGGTTGGTAAAATATGGGATGTAAATGTAACCGTAGTGCCTACCGAAATGGACGCGTTGCTCTTAGAGAATAGCTTAATTAAAGAGTTTCAACCTAAATACAACATCAATCTCAAAGACGATAAAAGCTTTCCATTAATTAAAATAACCAAGGAAAGATTCCCGAAAATATACCCAATGCGGAATCCAGTTAAGGATGGTAGCGATTACTTTGGGCCTTATGCCAACGTAAGGCTTATGAAAATTGTTCTTGATTTGTGTAAGCAGATCTATCCGACTCGAAATTGCAACTACACGCTTTCTGAAAAAAACATTGAAGCAAAAAAGTTTAAAGTATGTCTGGAATATCAAATAGGCAACTGCAGAGGTGCTTGCGAAGGGCTTGAAAGTGAAGAAGATTATCTTGATTCAATTAAACATATAAAGCATATACTTAGAGGAAACCTTAAAGAAGTAAGAGACCACCTTAAAAGTAAAATGCAACTGGCATCTGCAAACTGGCAATTTGAAGAAGCTGCTAAGTACAAAAAGAGGCTTGGGATATTAGAAAACTATCAAAGCAGAAGTACCGTTGTAAATCATAGAATAAATGATGTAGATGTTTTAAACCTTGCACAAAATGATCGGTTTGCGTATGTAAATTACTTACGTATTTCGGGAGGAATAATCATTCAATCCAAAAATTTGGAATTAAAAAAGAAGATGAATGAATCAACCGAAGAAATTCTTGAAATTGCATATGGGGAAATTGCTAGTTTTAATAGTAACACTGAAGAAGTTATCGTTCCATTAAAGCTTGATTTGGATGTTAATTTTACGATTCCTAAAACAGGCGACAAGAAAAAATTGCTGCAGCTAAGTAAAAGAAATGCTGAATTGTACATGCAAGAAAAAACCAATCAGTATGAAAAACTTGATCCCGAAATTAAGGTTAATCGAATACTTACAACAATACAAAAAGACCTTAAACTAAAGGATTTACCTGTTCATATGGAATGTTTTGATAACTCGAATATTCAAGGAGCATTTCCAGTTTCTGCGTGTGTAGTGTTTAAGAATGGTAAACCTAGCAAAAGAGACTACAGACATTTTAATATTAAAACGGTTGAAGGTCCTGATGATTTTGCAAGTATGTATGAAGCTTTAACTCGCAGATACAGTCGGATGTTAAAAGAAAAACAAAATCTTCCGCAGCTTATCATTATTGATGGAGGGAAAGGACAATTATCGAGTTCTGTTCAGGCTCTTATCGACCTTGATC
>JABDQY010000278.1 GCA_013042025.1 Bacteroidia bacterium | reverse complement strand
AAAAACACCTTTCGTTCTAAGTAGATATTTTGAGCAAGAGGACTCATCTGGTCATCCAATGTCTCCAATAATGCATGGTCAACAACTTCTTGCTTCAAATGCTTGTTTCGATGCTCTAAAAGCTTCTTATATTTTAATAGCTGTAATAGGTAATTATGATTCGTCTGGCTTAAAATCTGATCAATAAATGATCTTCTTATGTCATTGCTGCCATAAATCAATTCAATATCTCCAGGAGCAATTACAACAGAAAAATAATGACCGATATGATCTAGCACCTTATAAAGTGCACCGTTGCGTTCAATTCTCTTTCTACTTCCACGTTTAAACTTGATCTTAACATCCGTTTCTTCGTCGTTGATTAAAGTTGCAAGAATTCCGGCAACGTTTTCCTCAGTATTAATGCATTGAACATCTGTGCCTGAGAAATATGATTTCCCAACACATAAAAAGTGAATAGCATCCAATACGGTTGTCTTTCCAACACCATTCAATCCTGCAATCGCAACAATATCTTTATCTATATCGATTTGAAAATCATGATGATTCTTAAAATGAACTAAAGATAATTTTTTGATTTTCAAGTGTTCTGTTTGAGGAATTAAAAATGTTATTTTTGCCGCTGCGAATATAAAATGGCAAAAGCAAAGCACACTAAAAATACTTACATTGATTGGTATAAATTGATGTTACTAATTCGAAGATTCGAAGAAAAATCTGCTCAAATGTATGGTCAAAACAAAATCAGAGGGTTTTGTCACTTATACATTGGTCAAGAAGCTGTAGTTGCTGGAATGGCATCTGCAAAACAAGAAGATGACAAGGTAATCACTGCTTATAGAGATCACGGACATGCTTTGGCAATGGGTATCAGTGCCAATGCTGTTATGGCTGAATTGTTCGGTAGAATTGATGGATGTAGTAAAGGAAAAGGAGGAAGCATGCATATGTTTTCGAAAGAACATCACTTCTTTGGTGGACACGGAATTGTTGGCGGTCAAATTCCACTAGGTGCTGGAATTGCATTGGCAGAGCAATACAAAGGAACAGACAATGTGTGTTTCTGTTATATGGGAGATGGAGCTGTAAGACAAGGAGCCTTGCATGAAGCATTTAATATGGCAATGCTTTGGAAATTACCAGTGGTTTTTATTTGTGAGAATAACAACTATGCAATGGGTACTTCTGTAGAACGAACTACTAACGTTGTTGAAATTTACAAAATGGCGTGTTCCTACGAAATGCCTGCTGAACAAATAGATGGCATGAGTTGTGAAGATGTTCACGACAGTATGGCAAGATGTGCTGCTAGAGCTCGTGAGGGTGATGGACCAACATTTGTAGAATTAAAAACATACAGATATAGAGGTCATTCAATGTCTGATCCAGCTAAATATAGAACTAAGGAAGAAGTTCAAGATTATAGAAATGTTGACCCAATTGAAGTAGTTAAAGCTAAAATATTAAAATCAAAATATCTTACACAAAAACAATTGGATAAAATTGAAGAAGACATTGAGAATGAGGTTCTAGCATCTGTTGAATTTGCGGATAATTCACGATTTCCTGATTCAGATGAGCTGTATAAAGATGTATATGTTGAAGATTATCCATTTATTGTAGAATAAATCTATTTTTGCAAACTTTTAGAAGTAATGAGTACAGAAGAACAATTATCTGAGATTAAAGGAGTAGAATCTTTAAAACAATTTTACGAAACCAATAAGCAAAACATCAATATAGCTGCTATTGCTGCTATTCTTTTATTGGCTGGCGTTTGGTATTATTACAAGCAATACAAACCTTCACTTGAAATAGAAGCTTCTGACAGCTTGTTTATGGCTGAGCGATATTACGGTGAAGATTCACTTAACCTTGCTTTAAATGGTGACGGTATCAATTTAGGTATGATTGATATTGCGGATGAGTACGGATCAACTAAGGTTGGAGAAAGAGCAACTTATTTCGCAGGAAGAATTCTTTTGGAACAAGGCAAGTACAATGAGTCTCTAGAATATCTTGAAGACGCGTCTTTTGATGATGAGTTTTTAGCCGCACAAATAATAGCACTTCAGGGAGATTGCTATTCTGAGCTTGGAGAATATGAAAAAGCTGGTGATTATTATATGAAAGCAGCAAACAAACGTTCTAATGAGCTAACCACTCCACGAGCTTTAGCAAAAGCAGGTGAAGCATACGAAGAAGCTGGAGAATTTGATGACGCCTTAGATGCTTATCTTGAACTGCAAGAAGATTTCAGTACTTTCACAGAAGAAACAAATATTGAAGCTAAAATTGCACGTGTAAAAGCTAAACAGTCAGCTAAGTAATCTAAAATTGGCAGATTATTCAAACCAACATTTCTTAAACGAAAAAATTCATTTAGCTAACCCCAATGTAAAAATTGGTGTAGTCACAGCTTTGTGGAATACTGCTGTAACTTCCAAATTAAAAGAAGGTGCAGTAAATACACTTATTGCTGCTGGAATTAGCGAAGATCGAATTAAAACATGGGATGTTCCTGGAAGTTATGAATTGATCTATGCAGCCAATAAATTAGCAACGGAAGGCTTTGATGCAGTAATTTGCTTGGGGGTTGTAATTCAAGGAGAAACACGCCACTTTGATTTTATTTGCGATGCAGTAGCTAACGGTATTGCGAATGTTTCAATAAAACATAACATACCAGTTGCCTTCGGAGTTCTAACTCCTGATAATCAAGAACAAGCGATAGAACGAGCAGGCGGAAAACATGGCCATAAAGGCATGGAAGCAGCATGGACAGTCTTAAAACTTCTTGAAGAAGACAACTAAAGAAATAAAGATACACCTATAAAAAAAGCAGCATTATTTCTAATGCTGCTTTTTTTATGTTATAGATCTATTTAAAACAGACCGTTAACTTCTCCATCTATTTTGCTTATGATATTTCCCAGATGCTCAGGGTTATTTTCAAAATCAATATCATCAACATCAATAATCAATAGCTTTCCATCTTTATATGTAGATATCCAAGCTTCATATCGCTCATTTAGTCTTTTAAGATAGTCTAAGCGAATAGAATCTTCATATTCTCTTCCACGTTTTTGGATTTGTCCTACTATGTTACCTATAGAACTTCTTAAGTATACCAATAAGTCTGGAGCATCAATAGAAGATTTTATGTTTGAAAACAAAGCTTGATAGGTATCAAAATCTCGTGTGCTCATCAAGCCCATCGCATGTAAATTAGGAGCAAAAATATAGGCATCCTCATAGATAGTTCTGTCTTGAATAATAGTTTTTGGATTGCTTTTCGCTCGTATTAAACTGCTGAATCGAGTGTGTAAAAAGTAAATTTGGAGGTTAAACGACCACCGTTGCATGTCATCGTAAAAATCAGTGATGTATGGATTATCGTCCATTGCTTCAAATTGCGGATCCCACTCGTAGTGCTTAGCTAGAAGCTTTGTAAGTGTTGTTTTTCCTGAACCGATGTTACCTGCTATTGCAATATGCATTTCTCTCGTTTGTTTATTTAGTTAATTGGTTATTAGTATTAATAAAACTTTCGAAATCCAATTATTTCTCGAACTTCTTCTAAAGTTTTGTTAGCACTAGCATTTGCTTTTTCAGCTCCAATTTGAGCAGCATCTGAAAGTGCTTTTTTATCATTTTTAAAGTGGTTTATTTTTTCTCTAATGGGTGAAACAAAAGCAATCACATCCTCTGCAAGTTGCTTTTTGAAATCTCCATATCTGATTTCAGCTTTTGAATACAATTCATCGAAATGATTTATTGTACTTTGGTCAGATACTAGTGCCATCAAATCAAAAAGATTTTTAACCTCTTCAGATTTATCTTGATTTGGTTTAGTTGGTCCCGTATCCGTTTTTGCACGCATTACTTTCTTCTGAATTACTTTATCCTCTTCATCAAAAACAATAGTGTCAGCATCACCAGAAGATTTACTCATTTTTCCTTGACCAGTTAAACCAGGAACTTTAACCAAATTCCCTGTAGAACTATAGGCTTGAGGTTCCTTAAAATAATCGTTGCTGTAAAGATTATTAAATCGGTTTCCAAATTGTCGAGTCATTTCCAAGTGTTGTTGTTGATCTTTACCTACAGGCACAAAATCTGCATGATGAGCAAGAATATCTACCGCCATTAGCACAGGATAGGTTAACAAACCAGCATTAACATTATTTGGCTGAGTTCTAATCTTTTCTTTGAATGAAGCAGATCGTTGTAATTCTCCCATATACGCGTTCATATTCATGTACGTATACAATTCACTTATTGCAGGCACATCGCTCTGTACAAAAAGTGCACATTTTTGCGGGTCAACTCCCATAGCTAAATGCTCAGCTAGTACCTGTTGAACATTGCTATGCAAATCTTCAGGTGTTGGATGGGTTGTTAACGAATGAATATCAGCAATAAAGAAAAAACAGTCATCTTCCTCTTGCATTTTAAGAAAGCTTTTAACAGCCCCAAAATAATTGCCCAAATGAAGCTTACCTGTTGGTCGTATTCCCGATACTACTCTCGACATATTCTCAAAATCGGCTCAAAAATAGAAGTACTAAATACAATTCCCAATGATGTGGATATTTATACTTTAGAATTGATAAAAAGTATTGAAATATGAGATTAAACAAAGGCTTAAATTAGTTCAAATTGTTTTTGATACAACTCAAAATACATCCCTTCTTTCGCTAAAAGTTCTTCATGACTTCCCTGCTCCATTACTCTTCCTTTATCTAGAACGATAATTGAATCAGCTTCTCTTACTGTAGACAGTCGATGAGCTATAACAATGGATGTTCTATTATGCATAAGTTTCTGAGTAGCCTTTTGAATAAATGCTTCGGTTTCTGAATCAACACTTGATGTTGCTTCATCCAAAATGAGAATTTGTGGATTAGATGCCATTGCACGAATAAAACTGATTAATTGTCTTTGCCCCACAGATAATGTACTGCCTCGTTCCATAACATCATAATTCCATCCGCTTTCCAGTGACTCTATAAAATCCAGTGCATCGATGGATTTTGCGGCGGCTATCAATTGTTCTTTGGATATCTCAGAATTCTTTAAATCGATATTATCCTTAATGCTTCCAGCAAACAAAAAGACGTCTTGTAAAACCACTCCCACTTGGGATCTAAAGTGCTTTAAATCTAAGCTGTTTATATTTTCACCGTCTATTAGAATTTCTCCTTTTTGTATTGCATAAAGCTTTGTTATTAAGCTAATAATTGATGACTTTCCCGCACCTGTAGCACCAACTATTGCCAAGCTCTTACCTTTCTCCAATTCAAAGGAAACATCTTTTAAAACTGGGTCACCTTCCACATAAGAAAACCATACATTCTTAAATTCTATTCTTCCTTCAACTTCAATTTTCTTAGTACCACTTTGTTCCACATAGTCTTGATCATCAATTAAGTTAAAAATCCGTTCACTACTCACCATTCCCATTTGCATGGTGTTAAAACGATCAGCAATTGTACGAATTGGACGAAATATCAATCTTATATACATTACAAATGCTGTAATGAGTCCTGCACTAGCTGCAGTTGGAAATCCAGCACTCCACCATATTATTAAACCAAGAGCTACACTGCTCAAAATTTCAACAATTGGAAAGTAAATCGCATAATGAAAAATTGATTTTTTATAGGCCTCTAAATGAGCTCGATTAATTTTCTTGAATTTTTCAAATTCTTGATCTTGTTTACCAAACAATTGAACTACTTCCATTCCAACTATTTGCTCTTGAACAAAGGCATTCAATTCTGAAACTTTTGCTCGAACTTGTTGAAAGGATTTTCTTACTCCCCGTCTAAATACTTCTGAAGCAATTATTAAAACTGGCAAAACAGCAAGTGAAATTAAAGAGAGCTGCCAGCTTGTAATAAACATGATTACAAGAATTACAAGAAGTTGAGCTAAATCTCCAATAATTGAAATGAGTCCTTGCGAGAAAACACTCGAAATAGTTTCTACGTCAGAAACAGAACGTGTAACTAATGTTCCCACTTTGCTTTTATCAAAGAAAGAATTGTTCAATGATAGAATATAGTTATAAACCCTCATTCTTAAATCTTTTATAACATTTTGTCCAAGTAAATTGGTTAAGTATGTATGAGAAAACAGAACTACACTTTGAAGAATAATATGTATTAATATATACATAGAGAATAAGAATATCCCTTGTGTGTTTTTATCAGCGATATGATGATCAATAGCATATTGGACCAACAAGGGACGAACTGGAGCTAAAACAGTTAATAAAATAGTAAGAACAACTCCAATAGCAAATAGCTTCTTGTAAGGTCGTGCCAATCGAACAATTCTTCCAATTAACTGAAAGTCAAATGCTGCTCCTTGTGACTTACTTTCTGTACTCATCCCAATTATATCCAACTTCAGCTAAAAACAGACCTCGTGCAGCCACACTTTTTCCTGAATTACTTCGGTTCTTACTCAATATTATCTCTACCAATTCCTTTAAATCAATCGCACCGTATCCTACTTCAAGTAAAGTTCCAACAAGTGCTCTAACCATGTTTCTTAAAAACCGATCTGCTTTGACATGAAATTCCATTCCATCGTTAGTTGTTTCCCAACGTGCTTCCATTAAATCACATAAAGTTGTTTTGTTATCTCCGCCACTTTTGCAAAAAGAGGCAAAATCTTTGTGTTTTAACAATTCAGTGCACGCCTTGTTCATCAAATCCATATCTGGTTGCTTAAATAGATGCAAACTTTCGTTATTCGTAAAAGGATTTTTTCGAATAGCCGTTTTATAAATATACTTTCGGTAAGTTGCCTTAAATCGGGCATGGAACTTCTCATCTACTTCAAAAGCTTCATAAATTGCAATATCATTAGGAAGCATTTGATTCAGTCGAAATATAAATCGTTCAGGTAGTTGCTCTAAATAATCGAAATGCAAATAAAATTGAGTAGCATGCACACCAGCATCAGTTCTTCCACAACCAAGCACGGATGTTTTCTTTCGTAATATTCTAGATAACTGTTCTTCTATAACTTGTTGAACAGAAATACTATGGCTTTGATATTGCCACCCATGATACGCTGCTCCGTTGTACGCTATTTCCAATACATATCTCAAATCAGTTTGCAAATATATTTTGGTTTGATACTTGGTATGTTATTTATTTCATAGTAATTCTATTTTTGCTCTGTAATTTAGGATATAATCAATGAATCAACAGCTTATAGAATGTGTACCCAATTTCAGTGAAGGAAGAGATTTGGGCATAATCAAACAAATAACGAACGAAATAGAAAGTGTAGATGGTGTGAAGTTATTGGATGTGGATCCGGGTCATGCAACTAATAGAACTGTTGTAACTTTTGTAGGTACACCTGATGCTGTAATCAATGCAGCTTTCAAGGCAATTTCCAAAGCTGGTGAATTAATTGATATGAGCAAACACAAAGGAGAGCATGCTAGAATGGGTGCTACCGATGTGTGTCCCCTTATACCTGTTGCAAATATCTCTATGGATGAAACTGCAAAGTATGCCATACAATTAGCGAAAAGAGTAGGTGAGAATACAGATATACCAGTATATCTATACGGGGCAGCTCAGCCCAATACGAAAAGAAACGTCCTTTCAATCATAAGGACGGGAGAATATGAGGGCTTCTTTGACAAAATTAAAAAGCCTAAATGGCAACCAGATTTTGGACCGGCAGTGTACAACGCCAAAAAAGGAGCTACGGTTATTGGTGCAAGGGATTTTCTAATTGCATATAATATTAATC
>JABDQY010000274.1 GCA_013042025.1 Bacteroidia bacterium | reverse complement strand
CTCAATGTTTGAAAACAAAAAGAAGTGTTTAAAATCAATTAAACACTTCTTAAGATTTGTTGAACTAACTGTTTAGTTCTTATTTTTTAATATCAAATGAAACGAAGTTTCTACTCGCTTCATTTTTTACTTCAACATTTTTTACTCGAGCCAAAGCTGGACCATGTTTACACCAATCGGTCATATAGTCTACTGCTTCATCATCTCCTTCAATTTCAAGAACTACGCTTCCATCTAATTCATTTCTAACATAGCCATTAACTCCTAACATTTGTGCCTTTTGTTTTGCAGACGCCCTGAAGTAAACACCTTGAACTTTTCCAGTAACTCGAATTTGATTTGTTTTCATTATTTTATTCTTTGCCATTCTGAAGTACGACCCAACCAGGTCATCCCCATAACATAACCTCTAAGGTACAAAGTGTTTTTGTTATCACCTTCAAATCTGGCATAACCATCATACGTTTTACCGTTATTAGGGTCATAAATATTTCCGTCATCCCATCGAACTTCTGATTCGTTCCAATCAAAAGAAGTCATAATAACCATGCCCAACCTGTCTCTTGAGCGTAATTCTTCTTTTGGGTTTTCAGGATCCTTTTTTGGGTTGCCGTTTTCATCATTTGGCTCAACCAAATGTTCTATTTTCCCATAATATTTACCATTTTTTGCTCTGTAGATTCGAATGTGAGCTGTTTTCTCTGCATTCCAATATGTCCCTCTAATATCATCAGCTACAATGGTGTTTACATTTAAAGCATCAGACAACATGAACATACCTAAAACTGCTAGAATAATTGAAAATCTTTTCATAATAATTGTTTTACTATTCAATAATACAAAAACCTTTCCAGAATATGATTAGAAGCTAATGTGGAAATAATATTTGTATTAACTGGTGTTGGCACTTAAATTGCGAACATAATACTGGATGAAACTATTTATTAAATCATTTTTCTTATCAATTCTTTTGATATTTTTAGTCGACAGTGCTTCAGCTCAAACTGGTGCAGAACTGTTAATTAAAGGAAATAGAGCTACTTTAGAAAGACAGTATACGGTTGCTATATCTTATTATAGTGAGTATATTAAATTGAACCCCTCAGATTTTAGAGGATATTTTAACAGAGGTACAACCGAGTATAATGCAGGCATGTATGAAGAGGCTGTCAAAGACTTTACAACAACCTTATTTCATAATCCAATTTACAAAGAAGCGTACTACTACAGAGGTCAATGCTATCATCAACAGACGTTGTACGATATGGCTATTTCTGACTATAGTCATGTCCTAAAAACTGATTCTTTTAGTGTTCCATTCTTAAAACTAAGATCTGAAGCATATTCAATTTCCAACAGAGAGATGCTAGCACTTGCGGATTTGAACAAGGCGATTGAAGTAAATAAACTTTCAGGAGATCTTTATAAAAGAAGAGCAGAATTGAAGGTTAAATTGAAAGACGTAAATGGAGCCTTGAGAGATTACAGCTCTGTTCAAAAACTTCTTCCTTCTTACAAGATGGTTCATTATATAAAGGGAAATCTTTATTTGGAGATTTTGGAAACCGAATTTGCTTGCGAAGAGTTTGAGGAAGCCCTAGATAATGAGGTAGTTGTTGCAGAACGAAACTATCAAGAAAACTGTGGTATTTCAAAATAGCCTTTGTTGAGTTATTGAACCTTCATGTTCCAATAACCATTGCTTTCTATTTAAACCACCGGCATACCCAATCAATTGTCCTTTCGAACCAATTATCCTATGACAAGGGATGACAATCAATAGCTGATTTCTAGAATTTACATTACCTACAGCACGCACTTTGTTTTCATTTCCTAGTACATTGGCAATAGTTTTATATGAAGCGGTTCTGCCATATTTTATCTTAACCACTTCTTGAAGAACAGAATTACTGAACGAAGTACCTTGAAACCTAAAAGGAATTGTAAACAGTTTTCTTTTTAGCATGAAGTATTCATGCAATTGGTTTGATGCTAGATTGGTTATCTCATTTGGATTATTCTGTTCAGTTAAATTGACAAAAGAAACGGACTCTAAATAATCGTCATTCGCCTGTATTTTAATATTTCCAATTGGGGAATTATAGTGTTGGATATATTCTGACATTTTATTCTTGAAAGTAATTTTAAGAAACTCCCGCTTTTAAATTCATATGGAACACGTGCAATGGAAGATCATTAATACTCGTTACATATCTAACAAATAACATTAAAAAATAAGAGATTCATTTAAATTTGTTGAGAATCATGTTTGGACTAAATTTTTCAAGATTACCGAGGCATCGAAAATTTACGTACACTCCGTTGTACTACGATGAGCAATCTGAAGAACTTAAATCTAGAGTTGAACAGATTAAACGGGAAATGGGTGAAGAACAATACACCCAGGATTCTACTGAAGCAAGTATTCGCAGTGCATTTAAAGCAAGGAAAGCTCCAGATCGATATAGTGGAATGCCTTCACAGAAGTATTATGGCTTAAAGATTTTAACAATTGCTTTTGTTTTGGGTTTTGTTTTCTACAAAGTTTTGAATTCTAATCTAATCGAAATTATCTTCGGACACTTGAATAAGTGATGTCGGGAGTAATTCAACTATTACCAGAGAGTACAGCCAATCAGATTGCCGCAGGAGAGGTGGTCCAACGACCAGCTTCAGTAGCAAAGGAATTATTGGAGAATGCCGTAGATGCAGGTGCTACTGTAATTAAGCTATATATTAAAAACGGAGGATGTACGCATGTTCAAGTAGATGATAATGGCAGTGGAATGAATGCTTTTGATGCACGTATGTGTTGGGAACGACATGCCACTTCTAAAATTACGAAGGCTGAGGATCTCTATAATCTTCATACACTTGGATTTAGAGGAGAGGCATTAGCCAGTATTGCTTCTGTTTCTGAAGTAGAGATGAAAACCAAAACTACTATAGAGAGTATAGGAACTCGATTATTAATTAATGCAGGCAAAGTATTAACACAAGAGAATGTTGCATGCACCACAGGAACTTCAATAAAAGTTAAAAATCTTTTCTATAACATTCCTGCTAGAAAGAACTTTTTAAAAAGTATTGCTGTTGAAACCAAGCATGTATTTGAAGAGTTTCAGCGAATTGCACTTGCATATCCAACAATCTCGTTTGAATACTATAATCAAGGGAGTATGGTAACAAAGTTGGTGTCGGGAAATTTGAAAAAACGTGTTTCCGATCTATTTTCCGTTAAAGAAGAAATGCTCATTGATACCAGTGAACAAACAGAAATTGTTGGAATCACAGGATTTATTGGTTCTCCTAAGTTGGCTAAGAGAACACGAGGGAACCAATATCTTTTTGCAAATGGGAGATTTATAAAAGATGCTTATCTAAATCATGCAATCATATCCGCCTATGGCGGTTTATTAGAGGACAAAACATATCCATTTTATATCTTATTTTTAGATGTTGATCCTTCAAAGATTGATGTGAATATTCATCCCACCAAACATGAGGTGAAATTTGAAGATGGAAGGCATGTATACACTTTGTTGCAATCAGTTGTAAAGAAAAATCTCGGACACTATTTCATACTACCTTCAGAAACGCAATTGTCTAACATAGCATCAAACCAAGAGTTTAGGACAAGCCAGTTCCAAACAACTCAGCCAAATGTTCGATTTAATCCTTTTGATTCACAAAAGACTAGAACACCCACGAATTGGGAAAAGCTAGATGAATTACTAAATACACCAATTGATACTCCAAAACAACGAGAGTTTATTCGGCAAGATGTTCAAAGTACAACCATTTCAATAGAGGATATTTTTCAAGTTGAGAATACCTATCTGGCATTAAAATACAATGGAGAATTATGGCTCGTAAATCAACACCGGGCTCATGCTCAAGTACTTTATGAGCAATACAATAGTTCACAACAAATTGCTTCTCAACAATTGTTATTCCCTAGAACGATTGAACTAAGTTCAGTTGAATTTAATCTCTATCTAGATATGCAAGAAGAGATAAATAGCTTGGGATTTGATACCAGTGAGTTTGGAAAGAATACTATTATCATAAATGGTTTACCTGCAGAATTATCTAAAAGTGACGGGGCAGATGTGGTTGTTCAGATATTGAACGATTTTAGTACAGACCTACAGAACCTTAAAGTTTCAAAAAAAGAAGCATTACGTTTAGCAACAGCAAAACATGCTGCCATTAAGGCAGGAACGGTCTTGTCTCTTTCAGAAATGCAGCGTCTTATGTCTGACTTATTGCATTGCAAAGAGTATACAAATACCACAAATGGCAAGCGAATAATTATGAAACTAACAAAAAGCAGTTTGGAACGTTTTTTTCAATAACGTAAGTAATGCAGTTTAGAAGCAATCAGTTCAACATACCTGAGGTTACTAAAAACATTATAATAATAAATATTATACTTTTTTTAGCAACCCTCTCATTACCAAAACTTGGGATTAATTTAACCGAGCTTTTTGGAATGTTTTATGTAGAATCTAATCATTTTAAAATTTGGCAACCGCTAACACATGTATTTATGCATGGGAGCTTCACTCATATTCTATTTAATATGTTTGGTGTATGGATGTTTGGAGCACGTTTAGAGCAAATGTGGGGTCCCAAGAGGTTTCTTAATTTTTATCTTATAACTGCAGCTGGGGCATTTCTCTTACACTTTTT
>JABDQY010000270.1 GCA_013042025.1 Bacteroidia bacterium | reverse complement strand
GATTAATAAGTTAGATAGTATTTCAAATGAATCCAATGCATCTTTACTTGAAATAAGAACAAATAGAAGTAGCAATAAGGCATTCTACCAGCAGTTCCGGGGTATCAACTAAGTAATATTTGGCAGCTCTGTCATTTGCGAAAAATATTCTATAACTTTGTTTGGATGAGTCGAACTCGTCTGTACCCTAAATGTTAATCCTATGAAGTATTATTTAAAAATTGCCTTAAGTGTTCTTTTTCTGTTCGTTATTAATCTAAGTTATTCTCAAGACAATAACCTTAGAGACGAGATTGAAGAATTACAAGAACAGTTGGATGAGAATGAAGCTGTTATTGAAGAAATGGAGAATGTTGCAGAGCAACTAGATCAAACAAGCAATGAAATAGAATCTGAGTTGGATGAAATGGAAGAGAAAATAGAAGCAGCAGAATTAGAGCTAGAGGAAAATAGAGAGCAAGCAAGTTGGGCCAATCTAATGAAGTTTGGGATTTTAGCTATTGCTCTTTTTGCAGTTGTATTGATTTTTAGAAGTAAAAAGAATAGAAAGTAATCTCGATAATCATAATTGTTTAGCATACAAAAATGAAGAGTGTTCTATTTACCTATTCGTTTAAAGAAGGATTAATAGGTATCACAAGGAGAAAGCCATATCATACCTTTAGGATTTCTGAGTTTCCTAACAGCAAAGCACTTTTATGTTCAATGTGTAGGTATATATTTATCTTATCATTTTTTGTCTTAGAAACTCTGGCTTGTTGTGGTCAAACAATTTCACCCATTATTCAAACCGGTCATTTAGATGATGTACAGGTCATGCAATTTACGGAAGATGGTAAATATCTATTAAGTGGTGGTATGGATGGGATGATCATAGAATGGGAGATGTCGAGTAAAATGCAAACTGGCAGTATTACCGGCATAACCGGTGGAGTAAGTTGCTTTAAATACAATCAAGAACATAAGTTGTTGGTTGCAGGTTCGTATGAAAATAGAGTGTATGTCTATGACTTAGATTCGTCTTATGAGCCTGTTATTGAATATGAATTTGATGAGTATGTAACATCTGTGGCCATAAGTAATGATGGGAAAACAATTGCAGCAGCATCTGCAGATTTTAGTCTTACTGTTTTCAGAGAGGATACCATAATTCGGTCATTTACGAGAGGAGATGTAGTGGGGTTATGCTTTTCAAAAGACAATCAAACGCTTTATTTTGGAAACTATACTGGGCACGTTTACCGTCTTGATACAAAAGCAAAATCATTTAATGATGGAGTTGAAATGGTGCATCTTGCGGAAGAGCATATTAGTGATATTGCTTTATCACCAGAAGAGAAGTATCTGGCATTTGGAACGAATGGAGTTAATGAATCGGGCGGAACTTTAGGGGTTGTAAAACTAAAAAACAACAAGCTACTTAGAGAAGAAAAAGTGTATGTGACATATCTTGGTTTTCAAAACAATACGATTGCTTTTTTTGATGAGAAAACGATTGTATTTAAGGATCAAGATGATGAACTAAGTAAATGGATTTTCAGAAAGAATAAAATCCTAAAACTAGTAAATAAGACTCTTTATTCGGGATTAGCAGTTTCATTGGATAAGCGATGGGTAGCATATTTCAATGAAGAGAAACTAAAACTAGTAAATCCATTGAATGTTGCTCAAGAGCGAATTCTGCAAGGGAAAGCTGAAAATCCATCCAGGATTGTTGGAGTATTTGATAATCAATTATTTGCAGAATATCCAAGTGGGATTAAGCAATGGGATGTGAAGAAATTAAATGCTACACTATACAAAGAAAAATTCTATGAAGACAAGTGGGACTATATTGCTTTTTCACGTGATCTAACGTTAGTTGGGAATTCTTTTTCCGTAAGGGAAGCGAATACTGGACTTAGAGTTGGGCCCTACTTTACACATGCAGGGAATGTTCGATTGGCAGGATTTTCACATGACAACGACTTCTTTTTTCTATTGGATGAAAATGGACAATTTACAGTGTCATGTTTAGATACATTAAATCGACCATATTGGGCAGAGAAAATTGTTCGAAAATGGTATTTTGACAAAAATTATGCATTTCAACATATTGATGAAATTGCAATTAGCCCAACGGAAAATAAACTAGCGATAATGGCAGAAGGATTCTATCTGTTTGACTTAGAGTCGGGAGAATTTACGAATTACGATGTATCAATTCGAAATTCGGATGTTAATCTTCCAGCACTCTTTGATCCGATTCAAAACAGACTGCTGGTTGCAAGCAGCCGTGAAGCATATGATACTATTGCATACGAAGGACGGACTGGGTTTGATCGTGAGTGGGTAAGTAAAAAAGTAAATCGAATTGGGTCTGAAAATGATCAATACATCAATCGATTAAACGGAATAATAAAGCTATTCGAATTGGATAGTTTAGAAGCTCCATACTATCTGATTAGAGATTCATTTATTAGCAAAAATGCTGAAGTGACGTCGCTTGCTTTCGATTCTATGAATAGTAGAATTATCGTCGGATATTCAGATGGTAATTTAAAACAATTAAGCAGCTCGGCGTCTGGTTATTACTATTATAATCACACTAAATTCACCACTGGAATTGTTGAGATAGCACTATCAGAAGACAGCAAGTATTTGTACGTTACCAATCAATTTGGTGCAATAGCAATGCTAAATAATGAAAACCTTGAGTATCTTGTTTCGTTGGTGTCAACCTCTGATAATGAGTTTGTTGCAATGGATATTGAAGGTTATTATAAGCGATCGAAAAATGCTCAAAATGCAGTAGGATTTCTACAAGGTTCAGCCGTCATGCAATTAAGTCAAATTGACGAAGTTCTCAATCAACCCCATAAAGTAATGCGTAAAATTGGGTTGGTTAAAAATGAAAAAATTGAAATCATTCAACGCTTGTCAAATAGTAAAGGAAAAAAGACTTTAACAACAACTTCTAAAGGTCCAAACCTTGAAATATGGAACGAGGGTAAACTCCATTTAGTTACAAACAAGGGTGAAATAAAAATAACAACACTTGTTAATGCGACCGATACCAGTATACAGAAAATGAAAATTTGGTTGAATGGTATTCCTTACAGAACAAATGAAAGCGTTGCAAAGCGAATAAGAATGCAATGGAAACAGAAATGGAAGTTGCCGCTAAGAAGGGGAAGCAATGAAATACGATTTATTTGTATTGATAAAGCAGGACATGGTTCTGTAGAGAAAGTGATCAATGTTACAAGCACTAAACCATATGTAAAACCCAATTTATATATAGCTACTATTTCAGTTGCAGAGTACTTAGATTCTAGTATGAATTTAACCTATACGGTAAAAGATGGGCGAGATTTTTCCAATGTATATGTCAATTCAGAAGGGAGGAAACAGATAGGTTTTCCAAGTAGATTTGGCAAAGTGTTTATAGATTCATTTTTTAATCAGGATGCAACTAAAGAAAATATTGTTCAATGGAAAAACAAGTTGAAAGAGTCTAAGCCAGAGGATTATGTTGTCCTTTATGTTTCAGGTCATGGTTTGCTAGACAGTGCATTTAATTTTTGGTTTGCAACACATGATATTGATTTTAATGTTCCAGAAAAACGAGGGATGTCTTTTCATGATTTAGAAAGTTTGTTAGTTGATATTCCTGCTCAGCAAAAACTATTTCTAATGGATGCGTGTCACAGTGGAGAGGTAATAATTGAGGAAATAATAATTGATAGCACTTTCACCTTGCCGGATGGCACAAAAGGAGTACTAAAGGGTTACACGTACAAAGGAGCTGGGGTTGTTGATATGGATGGAGAAGAGATTGATAAAGGGGAGCTGAAACAAGAGCTTTTTAGTAACTACGACAGTAAAAGTGGGGCAACAGTCATCTCCGCAGCATCAGGAAAAGGTTTAGCACAGGAAGGTCCAGATTGGAACAATGGAGTTTTTACTTATACTCTAATAGGAGGTTTGATTTACAGATGGGCAGATAGCAATAATGATGGTGAGGTGAGTGTAGTAGAACTGAGCCGATATGTTACCGAAATGGTGAAGAGACAAACGCATGGAACGCAGGTGCCAAATGATCGACAGGAAAATATTGAAAACAATTTTAGGGTATGGTAAGGAGTCTTAATTACATAGTTATTCTATCAATTCTTTGTTTTGCTAGTTGTCGTATTTCTAAAAGAGCTAGTCCAAGTTTTGATAAGATTGAATTGCGACCCACATATCAAATAAATTATAATCTTGCCTTTGGCGATGAACGATATCAGTTTATACTAGAC
>JABDQY010000269.1 GCA_013042025.1 Bacteroidia bacterium | reverse complement strand
AATGAAAAAGGGTATAAATCAACTGTAATAGCTAAAGGAAACGATACTCAACTTTCTTGCACCAGTGATTCAACTTGTAATATTACTTCAGCGACAATTCAAGCCTGGAGCAATAAGAGAATTAGTTCGCAAAGAAAATGGATCAGAATAGATGCGTCGATTAAAGGTACAAATAACGTTTTTGGTGGACGTATACAAAGCACATTGCAAATAGGTGATTCAACAAAGGTGTCGAGTATTAGACTTGCTCGTCCATTGGCAGAAAAAGATGAATTCAACGAATATGCCTTTTATATGGAAATTCCTAGATATCATAAACCAATTGACGTGAGTTTGACTGTTGTACCTAATCCAAATAAAGTGATTCAACTTCAAAGCTATCAAATCACTTTATTGACCAAATAACTATTACTTATTTCTGATTAAAAATTGGCAACTACCAACATTTTACAACGACCTTTGTAATATATAAAGGAAAGATTGAATCACATGGAGGAAACAAACAACATAATCACCGAGACATTTAAAGTCTCAGGTATGACGTGTGCAGCTTGTGCTCAAAGCATTGAATCTTTTCTTAAACCGCTTTCGGCGGTTCAAGATGTTTCAGTCAACTATCCAAATCAATCGGTTCAGATTAGCTTTGATAAAGCTCAAATCTCACCTCAAGAACTTAAATCGAAAACTCAAGAAATTGGGTACACCCTATTTATTAGAGATGACGAATCTAATGAACAGGATTTTACTCAAAACCAAAATGATAGGCTACGTGAGTTAGAAAGAAACCTTTTACTAGCAGCGAGTTTGTCAGTTCCCGTCTTTATTCTGTCCATGTTCTTTCCAAATCTTCTTAAGTATCAAAACTGGATATTAATGATGCTATCTACTCCTGTATTATTCTGGAGTGGATCTGAGTTCTTTAAAATTGCATGGAAAAGAGCAAAACACTTCTCAACCAATATGGATACTCTTGTTGCTTTAAGTACCGGAGTAGCATATATCTTTAGTGTATTCAATACTGTTTATCCTCAATTCTTCATAAATCGAGGGTTGGAACCCCATGTGTACTTTGAATCTGCAGTAATCATCATCACTTTTATTCTTTTAGGTAGATATTTTGAAGAAAAAGCAAAAGGAAAAACTTCATCAGCTATTAAAAAACTAATCGGACTGAAACCAAGTCACGTAACTGCGGTGCGGAACGGAGAAGAAGTGAATATAGCAATTTCAGAAGTACTGGTAGGAGATCTTTTAATTGTAAAACCAGGTGAAAAAATTCCTATTGATGGAAAAGTAAAGCGAGGAACATCGTATGTAGATGAGAGTATGCTTTCTGGTGAAGCAATTCCCTTAGCAAAAAACAAAGGTGATAAAGTGTTTGCTGGAACAATAAATCAAAAAGGAAATCTCAAGATTCTAGCAACTGAAATTGGTGAAAGAACAGTTCTAGCTCAAATAATTAAGAGTGTTGAACAAGCACTATCTAGTAAACCACATGTTCAAAAACTTGCAGATAAAATTGCCGGTGTATTTGTACCAATAGTTATTGTTATTGCAGTAATAACGTTTATAGTATGGTATGTAGCAGGGCCAGATCCAAAATTAACCTATGCTTTTCTAGGTCTAATTACGGTTCTAATTATTGCTTGTCCCTGTGCACTCGGCTTAGCAACACCAACTGCATTAATGGTGGGAATTGGGAAAGGTGCTGAACAAGGTATACTCATTCAGGATGCTCAAGCCTTAGAAACAGCTCACAAGGTGGATACATTAATTTTAGATAAGACTGGAACAATTACCAAAGGAGAACCACGAGTTACAGACGTTTTTTGGGAGTCACAAACAGAACAATCCTATCTAGAACGTGTTCTTTATAGCATAGAATCACAATCTGAACATCCTTTAGCTCAGTCGATAACACATTATTACAATGCTATTGAAAATCCAATTCAAGTTGATGAGTTTAACAGCGTTACCGGACTAGGAGTTACTGCGGTTATTGATGAGAACCGCTACTTTATCGGAAATGACAAGTACATTCATAGCAACAATATTGCAATTTCTAGTACGTTAGAAAATGGTGCTCAAAAGCTTAAGGCAGAAGCAAAAACGGTAATCTATTTTAGCGATAATAATGAGACCAAAGGCATCTTCGCAATAGCTGATGAAATTAAAGGCTCAAGCAAAACAGCTATAGAA
>JABDQY010000268.1 GCA_013042025.1 Bacteroidia bacterium | reverse complement strand
AGCTATTGCTTCTCTCAGCTTTATCGAAGAAAATTTGGAAGGAGCAACCATTGTATTGAGAATAGTTGTCAAAATCAACTAACCCTTTGTAATAATGTGCTTCAATACCGTATCCATAATTACTGTTTGTTTCGCATTTAGAACTTGCCGTATTACAAATAGCAGTTATATCTGTATAGCCTAATTTGGTGAGTGTTATTTTTCCAACGCTGGTGTTGCCACATGTACTCGAAATCGTTCTTAGGTATACTTCTTCCAAGTCAGCAGAATTGGAGGTAGAAGATCCTCCTCCGGTACCACCTAGTTTTGAGTCCATACAGTCTCGGTAAAGTGTTACTAGTACCTCATAGGAATTATTTGCTACATATTTGTACGTGATTTCTCCTCCAACTAAGTGGCTAGCACTAGCTGTAAAGGCGAATAACAAACTCAATATGGCGAATAAATATTTCAAAACGGCTATTAACAAATATACGAAAAAAAGGAAACCGAAGTTTCCTTTTCCTCATGTATAGGTGTGTTTATTAGTTAACGTATAAGTGTAATTGTACCAGTGTAGGTGTACACTTCATCGTTTAATGCAGTAACTTTCAGTGTATATGCATATACATCTTGTTGAGCAGGAACACCTTTGTAATTTCCATCCCATTGCTCATCTTTCTTAATGGTCTCGTAAACAATTTCTCCCCATCTATTAAAGATAATAAGTTCCATGTGTTTCTCACCACTAATTATTGGTCCAAATGTTTCATTTTCCTCCGGACCAGAAGTTTCTGGTGTAAATGCATTCGGTATGAATACAATGAGGTCTGGACCAACTACCACAGGGTAGGTAAATGAATCTCTACAGCCATAGTTAGTTTCAACTACAAGCTTAACAATGTACTCTGCCGTATCATTACTATAGAACCAAGAAGGATCAGTTAGTGTAGACGTATCATCATTGATAAATGGATCTCCAAAATCCCAATAGTGATTTTCTAAGGTGCTACCTAATACACTAGATACCGTACTTTGATTTGCAAATGTAAATCGAGGTAAAGCAGCTGTCGTGTAATTGTTCGGGTTAGGAACAAAGTTAGCAACTGGAAGAGGGTATACATCAATTGAGCTAGTAAGTGTTGTATCGCAGCCTTCAGCTGAAGTTACAACTAAGCTTATTTGAGTAGTTCCATCATTCGAATACGTTGATGTAGGCGATGCAATACTTGAAGTGTTTCCATCTCCAAGATTCCAATTGTATTGAGCAGTTACTGGATCAATATTGTTATTGAAAGTAACATTGAAGTCAGAAGTTACAGGATTACATCCATTTGGATCACTTGGTGTGATGTATGCATCTGGTCGCGGATGAACTGTGATGGTAAATACATCACTTTCACTTTGACAACTACCATTTGGCTCTGCTTGTACAAACATTGTATAAACCTCAGATGAATCATTTTGATGCGTTAGTCCTACATTTAGGGTAGGAACAACTCCACTTAATGAAGCTCTTGATGCATTAGGTCCAACAGGGAACATAAACAAACTGCTATAGTTCTGTGCGTCAAACGCAAAGTTTAATGAAGTTTGCATCTGTCCTAAAGGTCTACAGAATGCAGTATCCGCAGGTAGCGAGATAGATGGTTTTGGTTCAACTATAGCGAACAAACTATCAGAATTTGAACAACCTGTTGCTGGGTTTGTATAATCATATATGAACCATATGTCTGATCCTTTAACAGTTGCATTCTGAGGACTAAATGTATTAGTTCCTACAAGGGCACTTGGGTCAGAACTTGACCAGACACCATTAGATGGGTTAGCACCCAATGTTATATCAGGGTCAACCTCGCAATATCTTGGTGGTTGTCTGTCTAAGTCAGTCAAAGTTACTGTTGGTATTGGATGGATAGTTAATATTGTATCATTTGAAACAGGACAACCTGTAGCATCATGGAAGTATCTAATTAACCATTGCTTTGTGTTTGGTCTTGTTTCAACACTATTGGTAGTATTAATAGTATCACCAGTAATTCCACCTAAATCTGCACCAGGTTCATAACCCAGACTAGCTGTAGTGTCAATTACACTCCAAGTTCCATCTAATAAATTGATTGTAGTTAAATCGTTCAAAGAAATTTCTCCTTCATCCCAACATAAATCTCGCATTGAAGAGAATATAATTTTTGGAACTTTCCAGATTTCTATAGACACTGTATCCTTACTCTTACATCCTTTTTCACTAGTATAAGAGAATTCAAGAACAATAGTATCTTTATCAGGATTTTCTAAGGTGTAAGTACTCTCGCTAATATCCAACCAATAATCAGTTAATCCACCAACATTCAATTTATCAACTAACATGTTGCTGAAGTCATTTCCATTACAGTCTAAGCATTCCCATGATGGAGAACCTAAGAACGTAGCAGGACTTAAAACGATCTCATCTTTCAATCTGAATTCATTAATATCTTGACAGAAAACCTTTGGTTCTAATAGAAGTGCAGGTAATGCGTTTACTAAGATATTAAGAGAATCAGAATTAATACATCCAGTTGTAGGTTCTTGATAAGTGTAAGTTACTTCGGTGTTTACAAACTTGTCTGGTGCATTAATAAGTCCACATGCACTATCTGTATAATACGTATTGTTTGACACAAGGAATGGATATTTTGTGCAACTCCATGAACCTCCTGCCGGACTTATAATATCAAAGTTCAAGGTAATATTACCATAGTCACAACAGATATCCTTATCTCCACGTATATTAATAACAGGTAGTTGGTTTACTTTCACAAAGACAGAGTCGCTGTCATAACAGGTCACGCCTCCTTCGTTTATTGAGAGATCGAGTTGATATTCGACATCGTTTATTGCAACAAACTCAAGATTTGTGGCACTACCTAAACCTGTTCGAGGTATATTGGTAATGTTATACCATATATATACGCCCGACTTTCCAGTACCAAAGGTGTCGAGACCATTGGCTTCGAGGAAAATAGTATCATTTAAACAGAGTTCTTGATCCATTCCAGCATCTGCTGTAACAGTATCGTTTACATTAAGGTATAAAGTGTCTGTATCAGCACAACCAAGACTATCATATACTCTAAGTACATATTCTCCACGCTTGTGGATAGTAACACTATCATCAGTACTGAAAGTAATTAGATTACCATCATAGAACCATTCTTTCCATAAAGTATCACCTTGTTTTAAGGTATCTCCATTAAGCTGATCCACCCAATAGGCAGTATCTAGATTAGGAACAATTAGAACACTATCATACGTACAAATTCGTGGATCCGGCGGTAACACCGCTTTTGGATTCGCTTTTAAGTACACTTGAACAGTATCTGAAGAAGTACACCCAATACCATCAGTAATAATAATACTAACAGCAGTGTCATATTGTACTTGGGATACAACCAAATCGAAATAGGTTAATGTATCTCCAATTCCAGAACTTCCATTATTTACAAAGGTACCATCGTCTAGCACACCCATTGTACTCCATTGATAAGTTAGAGGAGGTGTAGCGTTAGATATGTAAGGTTCTAATCTTAGATTAGTCCCAGCACAAATGAAAGTATCTTTTCCGAGGGATAGATTAGCTTCAAGTAAAGGTGGAACAACTAAAGTATCGTAATATGTTGTAGGGCAATTCTGAGGTGAATTATTAATGGTATGTTGAATAATGTATTTACCACCACGTCTAAATAAGATTGTATCTTGTTGTTTTAAACTTAAGAATGTACCAGTAGATTGGAATCTTGCAATTTTCTTGTTCAACACAAGATTTCGATTACTGTCTAGAATTTCCCAACGATAGGAGGCTGTCCCCCTAAATCCATCAATTGGGTCACTTTCAAAGGCGTATTCTCCACACGGTAATGTATCAATTAAACGCTCAGCTTGTGCTCTGTGTTTTACAGTCACTTTAAATGAACGAACAGAAACAGCATTAAGTGGACACGCATTATCTCTTGCAGTTACCGTAAAAGTATATGGTAAATCACTTGCTTGATCTATACCTGGAGTCCAACAAAACTGACCAGTTTGAAGTCTCGCTGTTGGATTAATAATTGTATAAGTTGCACCTGGAATACCTCTATTCCAAGTGTTTTTAACCGTGTCAGGTGGTGGAGCCGTTGCTGGAGGTGGTGGCTGGAACACAACGTCATTGGTTGTTACATTAAAACATAGCTGATTTCCTGCACACACCGAATAAGTATACGGTCCGTTCACAATAGGCGGATTATTATCCGGACATGTTTTCGTTATAAATTGCATGTCCCGCCTTGTCCTACCAATTAATTCATAACTCCCTGTACTATCCTTCCGCCATTCTTTTACCTCGATGACGGCGACCGTAACTTCATCACACCGTGTTGGAGTTAAAATAATATCACCAGTCTCTGGGTCAATTGAAATACCAATTGGAGGACTAGCGTTTGTATTAACATAAGGAGGAGTTAATGTACCAGGGTAGTAAGCTTGGAATGGGTGATTGAAAGCGTACCAAGTACCACTATAACCGATATTCGTATTCCATGCACTTAAAGGACTTGCCCATGAATATGATAGCGAGTCAAAATCAGCAGTGTCAGATGCACCATTATTAAAGAAGAATGGTTGATTACAACATAAAATCGCAATTGGTTCTGATGTTAGTGCAGGTGAACTATTACAAGGAGCTTTACATAAGTTAAGCTCAGCATATGTATAAAAGTTAGCATTTGCAGCACCAGTATTAATATTACTGTTTCTACAACACTGCCCTGTTTCAATAATTATATTACAGCAATTTGCTAGGGCACTGAATGGTGTTGTGTTAAAATCAATGGTAGCTGTATAAGTATGCTGTTCTATACCTTCACCAGTTCCCCATGTATTTGCAGGAACACATTCTCCAGAAGCGGTTGCACATACAGGAGTAATCTCCTTTATGTTATCTAGAGTTAAACTAACATTAACCGAACCCCCAGTGGCACACCTTATTCTAGTTGCACTAGAAGGATTACTAAAGGATACACCATTACACCAACGGTAGTATTTAACAGTAATTTTAAACTTTAAGGTATCGATACACTTGTAAGTAATATCTGCCCCCATTACGTGAGTAGCTTCTGCTTTAGTACTACCAAATACCATTGGAATGATAAATAGTAGTGCTAACATGCTCTTTTTCAAGAATTTATACATAATAAAACGTGATTGTCGTTGATTATTCAATTTTAACGGGCTAAAATAATTGTTTTGAGGTTGATTTCCTATCATTTTTACATCATTTAATGGGTAATACTTATGATCTTTTTAAATGTACCGTCGCTGTTTACTAGCTCCAGTATATAGATACCTGAAGTAAGATTAACGTTGCACTGAAATATGTTATTTTTCTGAATACTTTCAGAATGAACCTTAACTCCTTGATAATCAAATATGTTAAGATGTGATTTTTTTGCAATATTTTTTATAAAAAATTGACCTTGTGAAGGATTGGGATAAACTAGAATAGCATTGTCAGTATGCTGTGATTTTTTATATGCAACTCTTCTATAACGTTCCA
>JABDQY010000264.1 GCA_013042025.1 Bacteroidia bacterium | reverse complement strand
GATTTATACCAGGGGTTAAACCAGGAAGAAAAACGGCAAACTTTATTGGTTCAGTAATGTCTAGAATTACATTACCAGGATCTGTATTTTTAGGATTTGTTGCTGTGTTCCCAGTTTTTGCAATCATGTTCGGAGTTAACGATCAGTTTGCTCAGTTTTATGGAGGAACATCATTATTGATTATGGTGGGTGTTGTTTTAGATACACTTCAACAAGTGGAGCAATATCTGATTATGAGACATTACGATGGACTAATGAAAACAGGAAGAATAAAAGGTAGATCTTCAGTGGGAGGAGCTATAACAGGATAATTTGGTAAAGAATATAAAAAAAATTAATTTTGCAGCCCTTTAAAAAATGGCAAAACAGCAAGCAATAAAAATAGATGGTGTAATAACCGAGGCCCTTTCAAACGCAATGTTCCGAGTGAAATTGGAGAATGGTCACGAAATAGTTGCAACCATAAGTGGTAAAATGAGGATGTATTATATCCGAATCTTACCTGGAGATAAGGTTCAAGTTGAAATGTCTCCATATGACTTGACTAGAGGTAGAATTAGTTACAGATATAAATAACACAATGAAAGTTAGAACTTCAGTAAAAAAGAGATCTAGCGATTGCAAGATCGTTAAGAGAAAAGGACGTGTATACGTCATTAATAAAAAGAATCCAAGATTTAAGCAAAGACAAGGATAAGAAATGGCACGTATTGCAGGAATTGATTTACCTAAGAGTAAAAGAGGAATTGTAGGGTTAACCTATATTCACGGTATCGGAAATAGCAGAGCAGCTCATATATTGAGTACAGCGAAAGTTAGTAATGATAAAAAAGTAGAAGATTGGTCTGACCAAGATATAGCAGGAATTAGAGAAGTAATTGGTGCTGAATTTAAGGTAGAAGGAGAATTAAGATCTGAGGTTCAAACAAATATTAAGCGTCTAATGGATATTGGATGCTATAGAGGTTTGAGACACAGAAAAGGTTTGCCTTTAAGAGGTCAGAGAACCAAAAATAATGCTCGTACTAGAAAAGGTAAGAAAAAAACAATCGCAGGTAAGAAAAAAGCTCCTAAATAATAGATAATGGCAGGAAGTAAAAAAACAAGCAAGAAAAGAAAAGTTAATATTGAAGCGAACGGATTTGCATATATCAAATCTACCTTCAATAATATCATTATATCAATTACCAACAGCCAAGGTCAAGTAATATCTTGGAGTAGTGCTGGTAAGATGGGATTTAGAGGTTCAAAAAAGAATACTCCTTATGCTGCACAAGTTGCTGCACAAGAGTGTGCTAAAGTAGCTGTTGATTTAGGTCTTAAAAAGATTGAAGTAAAGGTTAAAGGACCTGGAGCAGGAAGAGAGTCAGCAATTAGAACATTGAGCCAATCAGGTCTTGAGGTTTATGCGATTCGCGATGTAACTCCACTTCCACATAATGGATGTAGACCACCAAAGAGAAGAAGAGTTTAATATAATACTAGAGAAAAAGAAATGGCAAGATACAGAGGACCCAAAGCAAAAATTGCTAGAAGATTTAAAGAACCAATCTTCGGCCCTTCAAAGGCTTTAGAAAAGAAAAATTACCCTCCTGGTATGCATGGAAATGCAAGAAGAAGAGGTAAGAAATCTGAGTATTCAATGCAATTAGCTGAGAAGCAAAAAGCAAAATATACCTATGGGGTATTGGAAAAGCAATTTGCAAGAACTTTTGAAAGAGCAGCTAGTAAAAAAGGAATTACAGGTGAAAACCTTTTGAAATTCCTTGAAGCTAGACTTGATAATACAGTATTTAGATTAGGAATTGCTCCTACTAGAAGAAGTGCAAGACAATTAGTTGGTCACAAGCATATTCGAGTAAATGGAGTTGTTACTAATATTCCTTCTTATCAATTACGAGCAGGTGATGTTGTAGAGATTAGAGAAAAATCAAAATCATTAGAGTTGATTTCAGATTCTCTTCATGCAAGAAATTCATTTAGCTGGTTAGAATGGGATGCTGACAATTTTAAAGGAACATTTTTGAATTTCCCTGATAGAACTGAAATTCCAGAAAATATTAAAGAACAATTAATCGTAGAACTTTATTCTAAATAATTATATGCCAATATTAGATTTTCAACAACCAGACAAGGTTATAATGCATAAAGAAACAGACAATTATGGTCTGTTTGAATTTAGTCCTTTAGAAAGAGGTTATGGTGTTACTGTAGGTAATGCTATGAGAAGAATTCTTTTATCTTCTTTAGAAGGCTGGGCAATTACATCAATTAGAATACCAAGTGTAGATCACGAGTTTTCTACTATTAAAGGTGTGTTACAAGATGTAACTGAAATTATCTTAAATCTTAAACAAGTAAGATTTAAAAAATTAATTGATTCCAACGAGAGTGAAAAAATATTTGTTTCCCTAAAAGGAAAAGAACAATTTTTAGCTGGAGAGATAGCGAGATATACAAACGCTTTTGAAATATTGAATCCAGATTTTGAAATCTGTTCAATGGAACCATATGTTAACTTTGAAATTGAATTAACAATTGAGAAGGGTAGAGGTTATGTTCCTGCTGAAGAAAATGTTCAAGAGAATGCACCAATTGGTGAAATTGCTATTGATTCTATTTTCACTCCAATCAAAAATGTGAAATACCACATTGAAGATTTCAGAGTTGAGCAAAAAACGGATTATGAAAAATTGGTATTTGAAGTAAGTACAGATGGATCAATTCATCCAGAAGAAGCATTAAAAGAAGCTTCAAAAATTATGATTAGACACTTAGTATTATTCTCTGATGAAAGCATCTTAGAAGATACTCAAGTTCAGTCTCAGAAAAATGAGGTTGACGAAAATATGCTTCACATGAGAAAAATATTGAAGACATCATTGTCTGATTTAGATCTTTCTGTTAGAGCATATAATTGTCTTAAAGCTGCTGAAATCCGTACATTAGGAGAATTGGTAAGCTTCCACATTGAAGATTTATTAAAGTTCAGAAACTTTGGTAAAAAATCATTAACTGAATTAGAAGATTTTGTAAAAGAAAAAGGATTAAACTTTGGTATGGATGTATCTAAGTATAACCTTGAAGACGAATAATATTTATTAAAATGAGGCACGGGAAAAAATTTAATCACTTAGGTAGAAAGAAGAAGCATAGAGAAGCAATGCTTAACAACATGGCGTCTTCTTTAATTACCCATAAGCGTATTTTTACAACTACAGCAAAGGCGAAAGCGTTGCGAGTATTTGTTGAACCGCTTATTACAAAGTCTAAAGACAATACAACACACTCAAGAAGAGTAGTATTTAGCTACTTGCAGGATAAGGAAGCAGTAAACGAATTGTTTACAATTGTTGCTCCTAAAATTGCAGATAGACCTGGAGGATATACTCGTATTCTTAAAACACATAACAGACTTGGAGACAATGCCGATATGTGTATGATGGAATTGGTAGACTTCAATGATGCAATGTTAGAAGCTAAAGCGTCTAAATCTGCTAAAAAATCAGGATCTAAACGAACTAGAAGAGGTAAGAAATCAACTGCTTCAGCACAAGCTCCAGTAGCAGAAGCTAAAGCTAAAGTTGAGGAAGCTGAAGAAGTAGCTACGGAAGCTATTGAAGCAACAGAAGTTGTTGAGACTGCTAAAGAAGCCGTTGTAGAAAAGGAAGCAAAAGTAGAAAAAGAGGCAAAAGTAGAAGAAACGAAAGTCGCTGATGACTTAACGAAAGTTGAAGGAATCGGTCCTAAGATTGCTGAAGTCTTGAACTCGAATAAAATAAATTCGTTTGCTGATTTGGCAAAAGCAACCTCTGAGAGCATCAGAGAGATGCTTGATGCGGCTGAAGGTAACTTCGGTGCTCATGATCCAGGAACGTGGCCTGAACAAGCTAAAATGGCTTCTGAAGGGAAGTGGGATGAGCTAAAGAAGTGGCAAGATGAATTAGACGGAGGGAAATAAACTTTCTTCGTTATAAAATATAAAAAGGCTCTAGTTTACTAGGGCCTTTTTTTATGTCTGTATTAATTCACTTGAATTATTCAAACAGACGAATAATTAGATTCTAAAAATATCAGTGGGATTATCCAATATCAGAGCTTTGTTACCTCGTATTACAAATGGACTACGAACGAGATCGGGGTTATTCATTAACAGATTCGTCCAATCTCTGTCTTCAAAATCACGACCTCTTATGTTTTCTTGATAATATGGATTGGATTTATCCAATAAGTCCTTTGGTGATTTATTGAGTTTTGCGAGGATACTTCTCCAAATTGTTCCAGTGCTGTTATTCTTGCCAATATTTATAGTGTTTACCTTTCCTGAAAGGCTTTTTGCATATGCTAAAGCTTTCTTAGATTTAGAGCAGTTGGACTTAAAATAAAGTTGTATTTCGGCAGAATTTGAGATGGATTTGTGCATGGATTAAGGTGTTAGTTTTGTCTAAGATAGGGAAAAATTACAAATTACAAAAGCACTTAGATGTATCTAATTAGTTTTGAAGAACTTATAGTGAAGGAAATTATATGGACGAAGGGGGGAGTTATTTAAATCCCTATTTTGTTCTCAATAGCATATTTTAATAGTTGTGTAGGGCTATGAACTTGGAGTTTGTGATTGATGTTTTTTCGGTGGGATTTTACCGTATGCTCACTTATGCACAGTTTGTCTGCAATTTGTTTTGACGTATAACCGTTTGTGATGTAGCTAATAATTTCCTTCTCTCGGTCTGAGATTACACTATTTTTGGCTCGATTCAATTCCTTCTCTTTTTCTTTCTCGCAGATTGAGGTATCTAAATACTTCTTTTCACTGTTAACAACATTTATAGCGTCAACTAATTTTTCTTTAAGAGAATCTGATTTGAGTATTCCATGAACTCCTTTTGATTGCAAATGTTTAATATACTCTGGTTGACACTCAGTAGTTACAACAATTGTTTTTGTATCTTTTGAATACTTGGAAATTTTATCTACTAAATCAATAACTCCTTCAGACGTATCTAGTGGCAAAACCAATGCAATATCGTAAGATGTATTTGCTAGCTCGTGCTGGAGACTTGAGTGGGAGAGGGTGTTAGGGTTCAATTCTAAGTTTTGCTCTCGTGAGAGTATTTGTCTTAGAAAAAAGGGATCAATTACGGTGCTGTTTGTGATGATAATTTCAATCATTCTATGGGGAGGTTTATACTACAAAATAACAAATTAGATTTCATATAACCATGATTGGGTACTAAGGTTTATTTTTTTAGCATATAAAAAAGGGCGAAGAATTATCTCCGCCCTTGAGTTATTTGTTTTAGTCTTTTGAAGAACTAAGCGAGTTCCAAATCTCTAACTTTAATGATAAGTTGAACTACAGAGTGTGTTCTTAATTTTCTGTGTATGTTCTTCCTATGCGTTTTAACGGTTTCACTGCTAATGTTTAAACCATATGCAATGTCTCTAGTAGAGTAACCGTTAACTAATAGTTTTACAATTTGTTTTTCTCTATTACTTAATTCAGCGTCCG
>JABDQY010000174.1 GCA_013042025.1 Bacteroidia bacterium | reverse complement strand
ATTTAAAACTTCATAAATGAGCAAATCATTCTTGTATTGCTCCAATTGTTTGCTTTTATCCTTTTGTTCTAATGAAAGCACTTGTTCTGCTTGATGTAATAACACTTGTTTGCTAAGCCATACATTTACGTACTCCTTTACCATAAAAACACTGTCCTCAAAAGTTGCATCTGGAGAAATTACTTTATCCAATTCACTGCTATACAGTTTTTCACCATATACTTCCGCAAGTACCTTCCCTTTGTCGGTTCTTTCTGTGCAACCAAAAAAGGATAAAATACAAATTAGGGCAATATGGTGTATCGAATTCAAATTAGTTGTAAAGCTTTTTCACATTGTTGTGATAAATTTCAAGCGGGAACTTTTTCTTAAGACTATCAATCCATATCTGTTCCAAATAGTTTTGATAGTCTGAGGTAGCTTGACCAAGATTATTATCTAATGGTTTTTCCATTGGAGGTAAGATTTCGTTGATTTGAACGAATTTGGTTCTATCGTTTTCATCACCTAAAGAATAAACCCCTTTCTTCCATTCAATCTTATCCAACAAGGAATTTGATCCCTTCTCAAATTTCTTATTCTCAGAAGTTATTGCAAGTGCATCTTTTTGATTACACTTATTAACAATATCAGCTGTAGCAACTCCTTTTTTTGCCAATTTCATGGCCTTCTTAGCCGTTTTTGCATTTTTACAACTGTATATTATTGCATCAGCTCTTTCATCCCATTTGTAGTTTGCAATGTTATTTGCATAAAAAGTTTCTAATCCTGCACTATCGCTCACTGCTTTACTCCAAACCTCTTGGTCTGTGAGTTCAAAAAGCAAGATTCCATCTTTGTATTCCTGCATGATATATTTAAACTCTGGATATTTTTTCTCCAAAATTTCTTCTTCGTATTCTAGATTAGCATCACGTACAAAGTGCTTGTAATATTCTACCACAATTTGATCGAAAGTTTTTACCGTCTTTCCAACTGTATTGTCCAAAAAGTCATAAAACGATTCATCTGTATATTTTCTATTATCAATAGTAAATAGTACATCACCTGTAATCTGCGGTCTTTCAACAATTCCTTGCACAAGACTTGGTTTAAGTTTACCCTTCACAGCATCAAGCCCTTTAACCTCAGTATATTTATTTTCTTTTTTTATTCTTTCTATAACAACTTCCTTATTTATCTCACTTCGACTGTCTCGTTCAACCTTTCGTTTGAGTAAGGCTTTGGATTCATCGAATGTTGGCAATTCTCTACTACCAGTTTTTTTCAAAATATGCCACCCATATTTCGTTCGAATTGGTTTAGAATAATCCCCCTCTGATTTTAGATCATATGCAACATCTTTAAACTCTGAAGGCATGTTAGAAGTAGTTCTGTTAAACCAGTTTAATTCTCCGCCTTTGCTATTCGTATTGAAATCGTCTGAAAATTCTTCTACCAACTTATTCCATTCTTCACCTGCTTGCAATTTTGCATAAACTGCATCCATTTTCATTTTAACACTATCAACTTCTCCCTCATTGTAAAATTTCATCATGATATGAGCAACTTTAACATCTCCCATACTTTTTCGCTTATCCCTTACATATACCAAATGATAACCAAATTGCGTTCGAATTGGCATACTGACCGATCCAATTTCTGTATTAAATGCTGCATTTTCAAATGGATAAATCATTTGAAACGCTGTAAAATATCCTAAACTTCCTTTATTTGTTTTGGCTGAAGGATCATCTGAAAACTGTTCAGCGAGCATTGAAAATTTCTCATTATTATCAACTACTCTACTTCTAAGTCCTAAAATTTTATTATAGGCAATTGCAGTATCCGTTGCAGACGCATCTTTACTGCAAGCAATTAAGAGGTGACTTGCATTTACTTCCATTAAACTTCGGTCATACGCTTCTTTAATCAGCCTTTCTGTAACACTTTTATCGGTTAAATAGGGTTGAGCGAGCTGCTTACGATATCCTGCAAGCTCTTTAATGAACTTTGGAATCGTATCCATTTTTCGATCGTATGCTTCAGCAACTTTTAATTTGAATTTTGTATATAATTCTAAGTATTCTTCTATCTCTTCTTTTGTAGGTTCATGGCCCTCTTTGTTGTTTTTATTAAAAACGCGTAGGAACTCATCACTATAAACCATTTCATCACCGTAACTAAAAATTGGCAATGGATCGTTAGGCATTCCTGCAATAGAAATGGTGTTTTGGGCAAACAAACTGTTCATCCCAAATAAAAGACAAATAATAATTATACTCTTAATTTTAATCATAGTTTGAAATTTCAAAATAAGTGGCGAATTTAACATTTTATAGGCTATCTATGTCATTATAAAGTATCAATTAAACCTTTTAGTTATCAAAGTATTATTCCATAGATAGAAAGAATCATACATTTGATGGAATTTTGACAACAACTAATGGCATTTACAGCAAAACACTCACGAAATTTTAAAGAAATTCATTTCTTGGAAGAACTTGTGGCACAATGGCAAAAGGGTTCTCCGACGTTTATATTAGAAAGTTCTGGGAGTACAGGTGCTCCAAGAAAAATAGAGTTATCAAGAGAACTTCTTATATGGAGTTGTGAAGAGACAAAAAAAAGACTAAAGCTTGAAAATGAAAAAGTGTTTTGTTGCCTGCCTATTCAAAAAACTGGTGGCTTCATGCAAGTTATAAGAGCATTGCATTTTGGATGGGAAATCTATCTAACCGAGCCACATCAAAATCCATTTGAAACTGAAGAGAACCTCGATTGTACAATGACATCCATTACACCATATCAATTGACAAAAATTATGGCTGAGTCAGAAGATTCACTCAATTCCTTTAGAAATGTGATTATTGGAGGATCACATATTGAGCCCGATTCAATTGAGGCAATAGAAAAGTTCAATAGTAAGAACCCTAATGTAACTTTTTGGGAATCGTATGGGATGACAGAAACAGCCAGTCATATTGCCTTGAGAAACATTAGTGAAAAAGAGAAACTATTCACTCCAAATGAAGGAGTAACTGTTGAGACAATTCATGGACAATTAGGTCTTGAAATTGTACCTTTAGGATTGCGATTTGAAACAACCGACTTGGTTGTAATTCGAAACAATCAATTTAAAATTCTTGGGAGGGTTGATGATGTAATTAATAGTGGAGGTCTAAAAATACACCCCGCCGAGATTGAACCTCAAATAAAAGATATTCTTAGAGGCCTAAGAATTAATCGTCGCTTGTATTTAGGAAAGAAAAGCAACCATGATTTAGGAGAGATGGCTGTTTTGGTTATAGAAGGTACACCAATTAAAGATTCTGAATTTGTGCTAGAAGTTTTACGAAGGGAACTACCTACCTACATGTCTCCAAAAGAACTCATTTTTGTAGATAAAATAAGAACCACAACAAACGGCAAACTGATTAGGTCAAGCATCTAGTATTTAACCAGAAATTTAGCGATTCTAACCTCAAAATTGTCGTGTATATTTTGCCAGAATAAGTTATAATCAGCTATGTGATAATTGTCCCAACGATAAATCCATTTTTCGGGTTTTGACATGATTTCTATTGTTAAATATCCATCCTTAACTTCAGCAATTAACGTTTTTTCACTTTTAAGGTTTCCATCTTTAAACAATATTCCTTGGTGATTATCTAGTTTACTTTCAGGCAAATTAGTGTCGAAAGTAATAGGATTGGAACAAACAATGCTGTCTCCAAAAACCTTGGGAGTATACTTCTTTCCATACGTCCTCCATGTTAGATAGCAACCAGTTTGAATTGGGTTTACACAATGATCAAAATTGTCAAAATTTTCCGTGATAGGCATCCCGACTAAATAAGCAAGAACCAACTGTGACTTGAGAGTATCGTTTGGTAAAATGACTTCTTTTAATAATCGTTCAGAATGATTTGTCCCTTGACTGTGAGCAGCAAGTACAAATGGTTTCCCCTTATTATCATTCTTTAAGTAATAATTAAAAGCTTTAAGCACATCAGCATATGCAGTATCAAATGCATTGAGAGCCGCTGCTTTCTTTTTAGCATTTTTAGTAAAATACCCTTGCAAATGCATTTGCCTATAGTAAGGAGCATAAATGTTTGAATTTCCACTAAAAACACTCGCCTGATTCTTTATTGTTGAGGTTTGAATTTTGGAGTTCAGCTTTTCATCGTCTAAATCTGCTATAAAATTCTTTACAGGACGTTTGCTATAAATGGTAGGATGAATAAAGAAAACATCAATATCAAATCCGGTTGTTCGTTCTGTTATATCTGCCGCATCTTGCTTATCTGGATGCGAAGCCCAATATCTTAAACTGTCATAACTTGGACTTTTCATCTGTGCAAAAACAAATGAGGAATAGTAGAGAAGCAATGCTAAAAATGATAATCTAGACCAATTCATAAATTCCACTTCAAAGGTTAAATAAATCATCTAAAATACATTCATCTAAAGAGATTTATCTTTTGAAGATTCCACATTACATTTGCCCTGTGGGAAAGAAAGGTAAACTCCAAAAATTCGCAGAAGTTACTGCATTTGAGAACTGCTTTGAGTATGCAAAAGATATGAAGGGCAAATGGAAGAGTAACTATTTCAAAAACGACAATCCAATTACAGTTGAATTAGCTTGTGGCAAAGGAGAATACACCGTAGGACTTGCAGAACGTTTCCCTAATCGCAATTTTATTGGCGTAGATGTGAAAGGCAATCGAATATGGAAAGGAGCAAAATATGCTCTAGAAAACGGTTTAAAGAATGTAGGATTTCACAGACTGATGATTGGTAATATCGAGGAATATTTCGAGAAAGGTGAAATTGATGAATTTTGGATTACGTTTCCAGATCCTCAGCACGCAAAAGAGCGAAAGAGACTAACAAATTGCATGTTTCTAAACCGTTATCGAAACATTTCAAAGGAAGGTGCCATAATGAACCTAAAAAGCGATTCTACTCGCTTTTATGAATTTACCAAAGAGGTTATTTCAGAGCAAAAGTTAGAAGTTTATGAGGATTGTGACGACATATACAACTGGAAAGAAATTCCAGAATATCTCGCCAATATTCAAACGTTTTATGAAAAAATGTGGTTGACCGATGGGAAGAAAATTAAGTACCTAAGGTATAAACTATAGGTTCTTCTCAACGTAATCAATGAGAGAATGAATTACTTTAATATGGATTTCTTGAGCTCTATCTGCGTAATCACTATGAGGTGCTCTAATTTCAACATCACATAAACCCGCCATCTTACCACCATTTTTACCAGTTAAACCGATCACCTTCATGCCTTTTTCCTTAGCAGCAGCAATTGCATTTATTACATTTTGGCTATTGCCACTGGTGCTTATTCCTAAAAGGACATCTCCTTTTCTTCCTACACCTTCTATGTATCTGGAAAACACAAAGTCATACCCATAATCATTACCTACACAAGCCATATGACTTGCATCCGCAATGGCTATAGCTCCAATAGCCGGTCTATTCTCACGATATCTTCCAGTGAGTTCTTCAGCAAAATGCATAGCATCGCATAAACTGCCACCGTTTCCACAGCTTAAAACCTTGCCATCGTTCTTAAAACTTTCAACTAATATTTGTCCTGCGGCTTCAATATTGCTAAAGTTGGTCTCATCTGATAAGAAAGCTGATAAGACTTCTTGTGCCTCAATAAAATGTTGTTTAATAGACATGTTATCCTTTTAACTTCTCTGCTGTCATTCGTTTTTTATACTCTTTCTTACCCGCTTTTAAGAATCCAATATAATTCTCTTTGTTTTTACTGAACTTATACGAACGAGTTGGTTGCAACAGATTTCCTCTGTTATCTAGAAGAGCGTATTGAGGTTGTGCATTTGCACCAAATAGACATTTCTGGAGATTTCCATTTTTCTTCGCCAAAGTGGTTATTAGTTTGCCTTCTTTATTGAAGAACCATTCATCTTCTGGCAGCTTCAACTCTTTGTCATCGACATACAATGAGATTACAACAAAATCTTCAGCTAAATATTTATGAACTCTTGAATCAGACCAAACACTTGCTTCAATATCACGACAATTCACACAACCATGACCTGTAAAATCTAAGAACACTGGTTTTCCAACTTGTCTTGCAACTTCCATTCCTTGTTCGTAATCAAAGTATCCTTTCAATCCGTCTGGAAGGTGAAGTTTTTCATTGTACTTTGGTTTAATCCCGGCATGCCCTTGAGTAATCTCATTTGGATTTACAATCTTTTGAACGATGTTAAAATCGTGTGTGCTCATTGGAGGAAGATAACCTGCCAACGCCTTTAGTGGTGCTCCAACTAATCCTGGAACAAGGTACACTACAAACCCGAATGTGGCAATAGCCATTAGCAGTCTAGGAACTTTAACATATGGTATGTCGCTATCATGAGAAAACTTGATTTTACCAAGTAGGTACAAGCCCATTAACGTGAATATAATAATCCATAAACCAATGTAAATTTCTCTATCTAATAATCCCCAGTGGTATGTTTGATCTGCAACACTTAAAAACTTTAATCCAAAAGCAAGTTCTAAAAATCCTAAAACTACTTTCACTGAATTTAACCATCCACCAGATTTTGGAAGGTTATTTAACCAGCTAGGGAAGATTGCAAAAAGAGTAAATGGAATTGCAAATGCCAACGAAAATCCAAACATTCCAACCAGAGGTTTTAAGAATTTACCCCCAGCGGCTTCCACTAGTATACTTCCTACAATAGGACCCGTACATGAAAATGAAACCAACACAATTGTGAACGCCATAAAGAATATCCCCGTAAGCCCTCCTTTATCTGCTTGTTGATCTGCTTTATTTACAATCCAGCTCGGTAAGGTAATTTCAAATGCCCCAAAAAATGAAGCCGCAAAAATTACAAATATCAAGAAGAAGAATACGTTTGGCAACCAATGAGTTGACAAGAAGTTTGCAGCTGCTTCTCCTGCAGTAGCTGCCACAACGGTTCCAATTAATACATATATAACGATTATGCTTATACCGTATATTAATCCATTTTTACGTGCTTTTGCCTTACTCCCATCTTTCATGAAAAACGACACCGTCATAGGTATCATCGGAAATACGCAAGGTGTTAAAAGAGCCGCTAATCCAGAAAGAAAGGCTAGTATAAAGAAACCCCAATAAGAAGCTTTTTCTTCACTCGTTTCTCCTTCAAATGTTTTTGCCACACAGGTTGTTGTATCACCATCTGACTTTGCTTGGTAACTGGAATAATCAACTTCGTTTTTCTTAACAACATTACCAAATTTTGTTGCTGCTGCTGCACCACTTCTTCCTAGTAGTTCATCAATTTTAGAAATTACAACAGAATCGCATGTAGAACATGAACCGTCAAATGAAGTATAGAGTAATTCAGGTTCTTCGGGCTCAACCTCTGGTTCAACTTCCGGCTCAACTGTTTTCACAGGTTCTATTTTAGGGTCATTTGCTGATGCTATCACTTTAAGTCCTGCAACATTGAATTCATATTCATGTTGAACACACATACCATCTGCAGTACACATTTGGTACTCTAGAATTCCACTAATTTTCGGATTTGCACTTAATATTTTTATTTTTTGTCTGAATTCCGCCTTATTCTCAAAATCAGCAACTTCACATTCAAATACATCATCAATATAGCGATGTGAACCTATTGGTTTTGCTTTCCCTACAAGTTCGTACGTACCATTTTTTTCGAAAAGAAACACTGCTTTTTGCGGAGGACAATCACCGTAGTCATTTGAATAAACATGCATTCCGGAAGGAATTACAGCATTGTAAACTACTTCAATAACTCCGCCTACTTTCACCTCCTTTTTCACTACTTTGTGAGACCAATCTGCAGGTGGCACATTTTGAGCGAATACTAAGACTGAGAAACAAATCGTTAAGAATAGAATTAGGAACTTTTTCATTAAGTTTTTAATTGTAACTTCAAATAAAACGCTTTTAGAGACAATTCATTACATAAGATGTAGATAAGTGTATAAAAGTTGCCTCTTCCGAATCTACGCTAAATTACTTTTGACGATTACTATATTTAAATGAAATTATTATTTACAATAGCTTCTTTTTTAATAACACTAAATGTGTTTGCTGAAAAACAAACGCCTACAGAATATATAGAAAAGTACAAAGATTTAGCAGTAATTGAAATGCACCGAAGTGGAGTGCCTGCAAGCATCACCTTGGCTCAGGGAGTACTAGAAAGTAACAGCGGCAATAGCCGGTTAGCAAAATATGCTAACAATCATTTTGGGATCAAATGCAAAGGAAGCTGGACTGGAAATGTGATTTATGCAGATGATGATGCTCCTGATGAATGCTTTAGAGCCTACGAAAGCGTATTGGAATCGTATCAAGATCACTCAGACTTTTTAAGAAAAAATTGGAGATACCATCCACTTTTCGAGTTACAAAGTACAGATTACAAAGGCTGGTGTCATGGTTTGCGAAAAGCAGGATATGCAACTAATCCTCAATACGGAAAAATTCTTATTAGCTTAATTGAACGTTACGAACTGTATAAATACGATGTTGCCTCTTTACCTGGAACAGGTCTTCCTATCTTAATACCAGGACAAGCAATTAACGGAGTGCCTGTAAAAACCGTACAAGAAGGAGAAACAGTTCAATCCATTGCAAGCTCTAACTATGTTAAAGATCGCCATATTCGGAAATGGAATGATTTACCATCTGGTTCAGAAGTGAAATCAGGAGATATTATTTACTTAAAACCGAAAAGAAGACGAGGATCAGTTGAAAAACATACCATTTCAGAAGGAGAAACAATGCATGTAATATCGCAGAAGTATGGCATCAAATTAAAACAGTTATACAAAA
>JABDQY010000257.1 GCA_013042025.1 Bacteroidia bacterium | reverse complement strand
GAAAAAGCTGGTTGTTGCTCAAAAAAGAAATAACCTAAAAATACGATTTTAAAAAGGTTGAGTGTGAGCTCAGCCTTTTTTTTGTGCTTTTTTAATAAACTCGAACAAAATAGTCCCAACTATTCGGCCCTCCAATTAATGCTTCAACCCCTTTTTCTTTAGAGTAATATACATTTCGATATCCACCATAACCTGTGCCATATGAACTAAGGTCATAAACATTGTAAAAAGCCGTGTCACAGTTAATAATTTTTTCATGAAATGTACTTTTATTATCTCGGTTTAGCTTCTCGAAGTTATCAATGAAAACAGTTGTACTGAAATTAACTCCGCTTTCGATTGAAAATATTTCTCTGCTTGTAGAATCTGAGTAATCAGATTTTCGCAGCTTAAAGAGCAAAGTTGGTTGAGCCGGTAACTTTGTTTGCGTAGAATACTGGGCCCAGATGTTTTCCTGAGCAATTAAAGTGTCACACCCATAATGTGTAATATCTGAAACCATGCTATCTAAACGATATACTAAAATTCCACCTAGTCTGTGTTTAAACACCATAGAATCAGTATCAATAAATGGTGGTAAAGATTTTGCATCCTCCGAGAGGGAAACGGCCCTATAAACATTGGCACATGGTTCTGCCGGTATTGGAGGTATGAAACCACCACAGTCATTACAGCATGATGTTAATATGCCTGAGAGAATAACAACTAGACCTAGTAACCATTTCAAAGCAAGACAAAGCTAATCAAATCATCGATTTCTAACACTCCATTCAAATATCGTTGCATCCAACTGACTTAAATCACTGGGATTTTGTCAGAATCAATAACAAACACCCCTTTCTCAGATTTTACACTTCTGGCAACCATACCTCTAGCCACATCTCCCACTTTAATACTCGCATATTTCTTAAGAGGACCAATAAACAAGAATTTTAAGAAACGGAATACCAAAATCCCTATTCTTTCTCCAATTCGCTTTTCATCTCTGTCTGAATCAAGTAATGATGGACGATAGATATAAGTAGAATCAAATTTAAATTGAATAAGTGCTTCTTCCATTTCACCTTTTGTTCTATTATAAAATACACCTGACTTGGAATTAGCTCCCATTGCAGAGACTACATGAAACTGTTGAACTCCTGCTTTTTTTGCCCATGATGCAAGATCCACAACATACTTAAAATCCACTTTACGAAATTGCTCTTTACTTCCTGCTTTCTTAATTGTGGTACCTAAACAGCAAAACAATGCATCCGCATTTATCGGTGCTAATTTCTCTATTGCATCAAAATCTATGTGTTGATTGTTTAATTTACCATGTTCAATTAATGATTTCCTTCTGGTTAGAGAAGTAACTTCATGAAACAAATCTTTATCCAGTAATTGAAGAAGTACATTTTTACCTACTTCGCCAGTAGACCCAGCTATAATGGCTTTCATGTAAGCAAAGTTAATAATCCAAACTCAGCTGAAATAATTCTTGAATTCGGTTATATTTTTTTAGCACGGTTTAATCTCTAACCAATACTACTTTCCCGCTTACCCATTGTTTACCTACTGGATAACGAATTAGATAAATTCCGCTAGCATATCCACTCAAGTCAGCTTGCACAGGCATTTCTGGATTTATGTCTTTAATTACTTGCAAGACTTTACCACTTAAATCTGTGATAAATAATTCTTTAATTGCAACGCTTGCTCTAATATTTACAATTCCTCTTGTTGGATTTGGATAGTATTTCCAACTAATTGCCACTGGTTCTTCAGGATTAGGGTTTACCGTAGTATCTGCATTTGATGTTGTATCAACAGGTTCCGTATAGGTTACTGTTGAATCTGGATAATCTAAATCCAATTCTGGCAACTCTTGTTTACAGTCTGGCATGTAGGTATAACTTTTAATAATTCGAACCAACAAGTCGTTTAGTATTTCTACTTCATAGTTGTCCGTGCTAGGAGCAAGATGTTTTCCTCCTATACCACTGTGGTCCGTTAAAAAAGCGTATGTTCCATTAGTGGACAATGCAATACTTCGCATGAGATACTCTGTACTTTTATCAATTCCACTGGCCACTAAAGGAACAATTCGTATCCCTTTTTCTGCTGCCTGGATGCTTAGGTTTTTCAGTTTTTCTTGAATCTCAGGAGTGTTATGAGGAGGGGCGTCCAAAACTAAGAATACGATTCTTGCCCTTGCATATTTACTCCACGACAAACCATTTATTGCACTGTCTAGAGCCACTTCTACAGCTTCTTCAAAATCTCCTCCACCACCAGCTCTTTGCTCAGTAATAAATGAAACTGATTCGGAAAGAATACGTGTAAAGTTTTGAGTACGAGTTAAGTATTGATCTCCATGATCTCTGTAAAATACATTCGCAAAATTGAAATCTAAGGTTGAACTTATTTCCTTTGATTTATAAATAACATCGTTTAATTCTGCTTTTAAAAAGTTTAGTTCATCTCCCATACTGCCAGTTGCATCAACAACAAAAGCTATATCTACTTTTTGACTTTGATTACAAGTTGCTTCTAACTCAAACGTATTTATTCCATTTGCAAATTCTTGTGGTTTTTTTATCGTATGAATTTCGCCATTGAAGATTACATGTATTCTTGTTTTTTCGATGAGATTACTATCGATAGAATTTAAACTTAGCCATAATTCTGCCTTACCAGTATTGTCTGTTCTCGCTCTGTGTATTCTCTCTCCTTTGCCATTTACTAAATGAACGGTAAGGTCTGCAAGAGGCAACCCTGATTTATCCGTCACTTGTACCATGTATCTATTTTGAGGAGCAAACTTCCAATCTGACTGATAACTCTTTAATTCACCTTCATTTAGATCATTCCATAATGTCCATTTGCTAAAATCATTGATTTCACCTGCGGTTAACTTACCTGGACCAACATTTATAACTTCTTCTCCTCTAGATATGGATATCGCAGGAGAGCTAGATGTACCAAAATCTGCTGAATATGAATACGACGTGGCACCCAATGATGATGACCTTCGATAGCTTACCGCTTCGTCTGAAATATGATAAACTGCATCTTCTGACTCCTCTGCTCCATACGAATCAGAATACTCTCGCATATCTTTTTCTTTTTTGACTGCTGGTTTTTTATACTTGCTTTCTTTGTCTTCCTTTAGACTAAAATCTGCCTTTTCATCTTCAAGAACACGAATATCTTGTGTTATGGTTTTATAGCCAGCATAATTTATTTCACAACGGTACATTCCTGTATCTAATTTTACTTCAAAATTTCCTTCTTTGTCGGCTAAAACAGAG
>JABDQY010000254.1 GCA_013042025.1 Bacteroidia bacterium | reverse complement strand
GTCTATGACTAGTTTGCCTCAGAACATTGGATTATTGAAAAAACTCCAACACCTAACAGCATCACATTGTAATTTAATGAGTGTTCCTTCTACATTGAATCAATGTTCTGATTTAAGATTGTTGGATTTGAACAATAACAAAATTGAATCTGTACCTACCGATTTTTCAGGATTACAGAAGTTGGTGAATGTAAAGCTCAATCGAAATAAAATTAGTTACCTGGATAAAAGTTTCTTTAGTTTACCGTTGCTAGATTTTATTGAAATTTCTGAAAACAAGTTGACCTATTTACCCGATGAGTTGTGCAATATGAAACAATTGAGGTCGTTACAGATGTTTTCAAATGAATTTACAAGCTTGCCAGAAAATATTGGAAATTTAAATAATCTTGAGGTGATTAGCATCTATTTCAATCAATTAAAAAGTATACCAGAATCAATAGGAAATTTAACCAAACTTACAGCTCTGTATGTTGGGGGAAATGAGATAGATAGAATTCCCGCTTCAATTCAGAAACTGGAGAATCTTAATGCCTTTGAAATTCAAGAGAACCCATTAGTCGAATTTCCAATTTTCATTTATGACATGAAAAACTTAGAACGAATTTGGGTTTCATTCAATTACACCAAATTGCCTGGATATAAAGAATCCACAGAAAATCCTATTATAATAGTAGGACCAAATAAAGATGCAGTTGAAGAAGAAGGTGACTTTAAATTTGAGCATTAAAGTTGTTTCTAGAACCCAAATCCAATGTGCAGGCCAATCATAGCATGTGCATCATTTGGAGCCCAAGCATACTCTGCCACCGGTCCAAGATGAACTTTTCCGATTTCAAATTCATAAACAGCCTCAAAATGTGTTGTAAAATCTTCAGATTCTGGAGCAAATTGAATTCCAGGAGCAATCGACAATGTAAGCTCGTGGAAAGGTAAATAGGAAAGGTTAATTGATGTTGCGTAATGTCTATGCTCATCAAAGATTGCCTCAACTCCTAATCCAACGCCAAAATGAGCATTTCCTGCTTCAAACAATCGCATATAGTGAAGATGTAATCCTGGAGCGAATTCACTTTCGTTTATCACATATACGGGACCTGTAGCCACTCCAAAGTGATTGTGATGGTCGATGTGATCCTCCAATAAATCTAAATCAGAATCGATCTCTCTTTGACCAAATGAAACGAAGCTTAGTGAAAGCAGAATAATGATTAATAGGTATTTCATTGGATTAAAGATTTACCGTGTATATCTATGGCTCCCTTCTCCAATGTTTCAAAGAATCGAAGAATGTCTTCTTTAGTGTTTGTTGCATTGATCGTTACTAAACGTACAAATTCGTCTTCACCAAATTTGCCGTATCCTACCAATGTAGCAGCATCTTCATACAACGTTGTACACAATGTTGTTGCTGGAATATCCTTGTAATTGAAGCAAATGGAAACAGATTCGGGGTGGCTATATAACGTATAATTCGGATGGCTTGAAACATATTCTCTGGCAACATCAGCAAGGTAAAACTGATTGTCTACCATTTCTTCTATTCCTTTATTTCCAACAGACTTCCAAAGTGTCCATAGTTTCAATGCATCGTTTCTTCTACCACACTGAATTGATGTTTTCCCTAAATCAAAATCATCTGCATCTGTTTGATAAAGATATTCAGCTTCGTTTGAGAACGATTTGAATAAATCTTCTTTGTCTTTTGTAACGATTATTGAACATGACAGGGGTGTACCAAGCATCTTATGGGCATTAAAACTAAATGAATCGCTAAGTTCAATTCCTTTTACTAAGTGCTTATACTTATCACTAAAAATTACACCACCGCAATATGCTCCATCTACATGTAGCCACAACTTATATTTTTTACAAATTGGTGAAATGCTTTCTATATTGTCAAATGCCCCAAGAACAGTTGTTCCAGCGGTGGCATTCACAAAGAATGGGACATATCCCTTTTCAATATCTTCCTGAATAACACTTTCTAAATGCACAGGATCCATTTCGCCTACATCATTGGTGTTAATATACCGAACATGATCTCTACCTACACCCATAAATGCAGCATTTTTTGGTATAGAGTAATGTGATTCTGCAGAAGTATAAAGAGTCATTTTTGAAGTTACCCCGTGGTTCCTAGCATTGTTGTCTTTAACATCTCTTCCCATTACCATAGCCATGAAATTACACATACTGCCACCGGGAGCAATTGTACCATCACCATTTTCATACCCAATAAGATTGCATACTTTCTCCATGATGGCTTTTTCTATTCCAACTTGAGGTCCGGCTACTTTGTACGTATACATGCTGTTGTTTAGAACCACCGCAAGTAGGTCACCCAACACAGCTTTTGGTTGTCTTCCCCCAAAAAGTTGATTAAAAAATAATTTAGTCGCAGTTCGTGGAGTATTTAGTACAACATCCTCAACCAGTTTTTCCCATTCAGATTCTGAAAGACCATCATCTTTGAATCTAAGATTTAGCTCTCGATCAAGTTCTGTGGTTTTGATGGGTTTAACAACAGGTTCGTTTTTTTCTGCAAGAAGTAGTTTGGAAACAAGTTTATTAAATAACTGAAGTTCAGTGTTCATATGTGAAAATTCGGTCAAAATTAATACAATAATGGGTTTTACAAGATTTATGCTGTTTTTGTAGAAAAATAGCCTATTTGTAACCAAAATCACCCAAAAACGGGTCAAAAATGCCTAAGTTCGCTGTACTTTTATGGAAAACGATAAAACTTCGCTTGTAAGAATTTCTTCATTAGACGACCTTGTGAATGCATTAGAATCTGGAGAATATAGTGATGTTATTGATCAATTTGACGATTTAGATATTTCGAAAAATGACTTAGACCCTTATATATTTTGGAACCAAGATTATTACACACGTAATTGTATTGCTAAAGATGACTTTTTTGAGCTAATCGTATTATGTTGGGAGAAAGGACAAAAAACTCCTATTCATTCTCACGACCATCAAGAGTGCTTTGTGAAAGTATTAGAAGGAAATTTCAATGAGACTCAATTTATTTGGAATGAAAGTAATCACTCTATGGATCAAATAGGTTCTGATTTCATATCTCAAAACGAAGTGACCGCCGTAGAAAGTGAATCTGTGTTTCATACACTTGAAAATACCAATAGGGGTCGTTCAATCAGCCTCCATTTGTATATGAAACCGATTGAGAAGTGTGAAGTTTACAGTAAGACTGAAGACCGTATAATCACAAGAGAACTATCGTATTACTCCCATGAAGGAGTTTTAGTTTAGTTTATGCTCACCAAGTAACTTTTTTAATCTTTCAAGATTTTTATTCCCTGGATTTTCTGTCAGCACTTGCTTTTTTATAAAAGGCATTCCTTCATCAATTAATTCTTCAGGAAAGTGGATTGAAACGTTGGAATGAGCTTCAGGGTTTTGACTGTATTTCGAAAGAATAACAGGTGCTGAGATAAAACTTCCACAACTTAGATTCGCTTTTTGTAAATGTTTAGATAAACCCAATTCATATTTCTTGATAAGTTTTCGTTTACTTTTTTCTGGAGATATAAGTCCTATAAATGTATGAAATTTAGCATTTTGAATAGTTCTTCTGTTAAAGTGTAAAAAATAGCTTTGTAAATGATAACCTTTTTCGGAACTGTCTGTAATTCCCCAAAAATCAAATTGTTTCATTTTTGCTTCAACGTCCAAGAGAGAATTAAAAGGCCCATAAACACTGTCGTTACAAAACAGTAATTCAGTTGTTTTATTAGGATCTAGTTCATAATACCCAGTTGCATAAGAGCCAAAGTCATAACCAATATTTTGCCGTTGAATAACAATTGCACATAATGAGGAAAGACTTTCAAATTTTGTGCTTGAAATGTTTTCTCCAGTTGAGATAAAAATTATACTCCAATTTGCTTCCTTAAGAGCGTTTAAATAGAAGAGTACATCTGGCGTGATATCGGAATGGTGGTAATGAGCAAACACACAAACTCTATTAGAGAGGTCACTATATATTTTTTGAAATAGTATTGTTTTATTCCAGAAGGATTCTCCTTTCTTCGATTGAAATCTACCTTTTATCATTTATTGAATTTTCTAGTCTATACAATGAGGAAATTGGTTAAACATAACTTCTCAATCAATGTATAATCACAAATTGTTTGTTGAAGCTTTCGTTATCACTACTAATCACAATGAAATAGATACCGTCTTCAAAATCTCTTGTTGATATTTCAGTATGATTTTGAACTACACCAGTTTCAATAATTACACCTATGTTATTGGTTATGAGGTATTTTGAGTTACCCAGATGCGTAGCTACATGAAGGGTGTTATCCGTAGGATTAGGATAAATAGTTATATCATTCTTTTTTTGGTTTACTACATTTACCTTAGTATAGGCATAACAATCAGAGGTATCTTTGCAATTATTCTCTTCAACTTCTATTGCATAATTGCCATCTAAACTAGGAGAGAAATCTTTGTTTGTTTCATTGGTTATAGCAGAATAACTATTGTCACAGTCGAGCCATTGATATGTGACATTATTGATATTGGTAGATAAGGTATTATTAGAGTTCGTAATTATAGGGTTATTATCTGTAATGGATAAGACAAGTTTAATGGAGCTATCACATCCAATGCTATTGGTTATTATTTCATCGTAGATACCGGTTGATGAATAAGTGTTCCCAGCTGGAGATACATAAAAATCACATTCGGAAATGTTCAATAAGGAAGAGGTAGATTTGTTAATTTCTACTTGATAAAAAACTGTGCTATCGCAGTTGTTTGAATTTTTAAAATACTCAGTAACATTTCCTGAATTGTACCACGTATTTTGTCCGCTTGAAGAGGTGAAGCTGTCACAAGCTGTTATGGAAATATTACTATCTGATACGTGATTTATTGTTAAATTAATAGTCAGAATACTATCACACCCATTCGAATTATTTAGTGTATCAACATAGATACCAGAAGAGGTGTAAAATCTTCCTTGTGGACTGAAATAGGTTGTACAGGCAGTATCGTACGTTGATCCAAATGTTTCTGTATCTATAGTTAAATCTACTGTAATAATGCTGTCGCATCCCTTCGTAGTTTGAATAGTGTCATAGTATATTCCGGTAGAGGTCCATGTGTATTTGGAACTCGGAGAGGTATAAGGATCACATTTCTGCACTTGGATACTTTCACTTCCAGAATAGTTGATTTCTAACAGCGTTTGAACTGTGCTATCACATCCGTAAATATTGTTAAATACTTCATCAAATATTCCACTATTCTTTTTCACATTGCCTAGCGGAGTTACAAAGCTATCACATGCTACAGCTGTGGTATATGTGGAATGTTCAGGATTAATGGTAACATTTATTGTAACAAAGCTATCGCAGCCAACACTATTCGTAAGTGTTTCTTTAACTACGGTACTTCCAAAAACAAACTGTCCTTTTGGTGTAATATAGACTCTGCATTTCTCTTCACTCCATGTAGAATCGGTATAAGGAGCAGCAGTAATAGAAGTTCCTGATACCCAGTTTGAGCTTGAACCTGAAAGACCAAAATTATTAAGTGTACCATTATTAGAACTGCTTGTTTTATCAGGGAGTGATGTTATTCCTGAATTTGAACCTGATGCCGTACCTTGATTAAAACGATAATATGCAACTAAATCATTAAACACTGGGCAAATTTCTTGGTCGTATAAACTGTCAATTTGTGTTGATGTTCGTGCTGAATTCCAAAACCTAACCTCGTCAATATCTCCATCAAAATGACGCACATTGTCTATCCGCTTCCCGATAATAAGATTACTGTTACTGCCTGTATTGATGGAAGTTGGGAGGTTGCCAGAAGTATCAAAAGCTCCATCGATATATAAACTGTACTTGTTGGTAGCATTAGGGTCGTAAACAGCTGCAACGTGATGCCAGTTGCCATCATTTACGGCTGTTGCACTACTTAAACCACTGCCTCCAACTTCGATACGTGGGGCATTATTCCACAATACGTTTAATGTGAATCTTGCACCCGTTGTAAAACTGCCATAATCGGCAATAACATGTTGTATTCCTCCTGAACCAGGATCACAATTAGCTGTGGTTCTTATCCAAGCTTCAACAGTACGTGCAGCACTTCCTTGAACTCCACCAAAACTAGTTTGAACATAATCATTTGAGCCATCAAAATTTAATGCATTTTGTGATGTTTGAGAAAAACATAATGAGCTGATTATTAAAAGGAGTAAAAGGGGAAATAGTTTCATGATTGTGATGCAAGATAATAAATAAAAGCAAAGTTATTTCGTTGCTTTAGTCGTACTAAAATCTTTTTTAAAAGATTTCCGTTTAAATGAAATCTAAGTTAACCTACTTTTGTCTAATCAATCAAATGAGATATTTAACTCTCCTAGCACTTGTTGCTGTATTCAGCACTGCTATCGCACAAACAACATACCCTCTCAGCGGAAAGCTCAAAAGTAAAGAAACTAAAGAGGCTGTTGTTGGAGCTACCATATTTGTTATTAAGGAAGACAGCACTCTTGCAGCTGCCGCAATTTCGGATGAAGAAGGTAAATTCACTGTAAAACTCAAACGAGGAGGGTATAAGATTAAGATTAATTTCTTAGGGATGGCTCCGTATTCCGAGAATATTCGAGTATATAGAGATGACTATTTGGGAACCATTTATTTAGAAACATCTTCGGAAGAAATTGAAGGCGTTGAAATAAAAGAACAAGTGGCACAAGCTACAGTTCAAGGCGATACTACTTCATATAGCTCAAAAGCGTATAAAACCAATCAGAATGCCAGTGCTAAAGATCTTATTGAGAAAATGCCTGGTATGCAAGATGATAATGGAGAAATAAAAGCTCAAGGAGAAAAAGTTCAACAAGTTTTGGTTGATGGAAAATCTTTTTTTGGCCAAGATCCTAAAGCAGCACTGAATACATTGCCTGCAGAAGTAGTAGATAAGATACAGGTTTTTGATGATCAGAGTGAACAGAGTAAGGCAAGTGGAATTGATGATGGAACACGTATTAAAACCCTAAACATAGTTACCAAAATTAACATGAGGAATGGAGAGTTTGGGAAAGTATATGCAGGAGGTGGCACTGATTCTCGATATGCAGCTGGAGGAAACATTAATAAATTCAAAGGCGATCAACGTATTTCCCTCCTTGGTCAAATAAACAATATCAATCAACAGAATTTCTCAACAGAAGATTTACTCGGAGTGGTAGGAGATAATTCTAGTAGGAGAAAACATGGGGGGCATGGACCTGGTGCAAAAAGACCGTCATTTCTTAAGGGTTTTTCTGCTGGAAGCAGTGCTAATGACTTTATGGTTAGTCCTTCAGGTGGTTTAACCAATACCATCGCAGGAGGTATAAACTACCAAGATGCGTGGGGCAAGAAAATAGAGGTAAGTAGCAGTTATTTTTATAATAATGCACAAACAGAATCTATTCTCAATACATTCCAAAACTTCTACCTTTCAGAGACTTTAAATCAGGAATACAATGAATTGGATTCTTCGAATTCCACTAATGTTAATCATAAATTTAATGCGAAACTAGTTTATAAAATAAGTGAAAAGGCATCCTTGTATTATCTGCCTAGTGTTAGCATTCAACAGAATGACGGTACCACTTTATTGGATGGAACTACTACTCAAGAAGCTTCCATTATTAACGCACTTAATCAAACATTGACAAGTGACCTCACAGCTTTGAAACTTTCCAATAACTTAATGTTTCGTTTGAATGGAGAGAAACGAGGAAGAAGCTTTTTCATGCAAGGAAAATGGGACTATGATAAGAATACGGGAGATAAGTTTTTAACCTCAAGCAATAAAACAACTGACACAACAGATGTGATCAATCAGGTTGGCGTGTTGGACGAGAAAACAATGGGTTGGACCGGAAGTGTAATGTTTTCTGAACCAATTGGCGACAATGGGTTAGGAGGGATGTTAACCTATGATGTGAGCAACTCTGGTATTTCTGCCCTTACCAATACTCGTTCAAATGCCATTGGTGGTGTAGGGGGTTTTCTAGATAGCTCGCTATCGTCTAATTATACAAACGACTGGATGATGCATAAACCAGGTATTGGATTTAGAAAGTTCAACAGGCAAGGAGGATTTGTTGTAAAGGTGAACTATGAAATTGCTCTTTTAGACAATAATCAAGTTCTTCCTCAAGAAAGTGTTGTAAATAAGACGTTCAGTAGTATTCAACCTTTTGCAATATATAGGAAACGTTTTAAGAATAAATCTAGTTGGTTTACAATGTATCGTACCTATGCAACAAAGCCTGAAGCTTCTCAGTTAACACAAGCCATAGATAATTCAAATCCGTTGCAAGTAAGCACTGGAAATGCTGATTTAAATCAACAGTTTGGCCATTGGATTATGAGTAAATATAATAAAGCAAATGTGGAGAAGAGCACCGTTTTTTATGCAATGATTAATGGTGGAATTGCTCAAAACTATATAGGACAAAATACTTTCACAGCTCGTACAGATACTGTGCTCAATGGGGTTGCTCTTTCGCAAGGTAGTCAAATGTTTAGCCCTGTGAATTTAGATGGTCAATTTCAATCCAATGCGTTCATGACCTATGGTTTTCCGATAAAGAAACTTAAAAGTAATTTAAACTTAAATGTGTCAACTGGAATTTCAAATCTTCCATCTCAGATTAATGGAAGAACTTCCAATACATTTAATCAGAGTTATGGATTGGGCGTGGTTTTAAGTAGCAATATTAGTGAGAAAATTGATTTTACTTTGTCTACAGAATCATCTTATAGTGTTTCAGAAAATTCATTAAACACAAGTTTAAATACTCAATATTTAGTGCAAACGTCTAAGGTAAAGTATGATTGGATAATGCCAATGGGGTTCACTTTTAGAACGCAGCTGCAGCATCAACAATATTTTGGTTTGAGTGATTTCTTAGATAACTCAGTCTTGCTTTGGACCGCTGGAATTGGTAAACAAGTATTTAAGAACAAAAGGGGTGAGATTCAGCTAAGTATGTATGACATTCTTGGTCAAAACAACAACATTGCTCAGAACTTCTATGACAGCTATTACGAGGAAACAACAAGTAATGTACTAACTCGCTACATAATGGCATCATTCTCTTATAATATTAGAAAATTTAGAGAAGCAAAAGGAGACGATGAGATGAAGCAAAAAGAAGAATTGTAAGAATGTAACCAACTTGACGTTGCATCTCATTATAAAAACTATTCTTTGCATCCATGAATTTCATTAAAAAACAGTGGTCAAATATTTTGTTTGGGGTACTTATCTTACTCTTAGTGGTGCCCCAAACCGCAATTCCTATTAAAGCGTTCGTTAGTCGTTTGTTTGCGTTTAGTCCCAGTATTGAGAATGTAGATGAACGTGCTAAACTGGATTCGTACAATTGGAACTTAGTTGATTTGAATGGTAAGACAGTTGACTTTAATGATTATAAAGGCAAGAAAATTATAGTGAACTTTTGGGCGACATGGTGTCCTCCTTGTGTCGCTGAAATGCCTAGCATGCAAGCTTTATATAACGACTACAAAGACAAAGTTGTGTTCTTATTTGTAACCAATGAAAATGAACCTGCAATAACCAAGTTCCTAGACAAGAATGACTATACACTTCCTATTTTTAAAAGTGTGAGTGTACCACCTAAAGTGCTTCAAACCAAAAGTTTACCAACAACATATTTAATCAACGAGGAAGGTGAAATTGTAATCGATAAAACGGGTGCTGCTGATTGGAATTCTGATAAAGTTCGAGCATTGTTAGATTAAACTTGCATCTTCATCTGAATGGATTTGGATTTTGGTGTACACCGTCTTTCCTTTGTATGGTGAATCTGGTGCAAGTAGAAGAAGAATTGAAAAAACGATGGTCCCGTCGTTTTAATTGGGGTGAAAAAATTGTTTCTATTTGGGATAGCCAAACAAGCTTTGTTTTCGGATTTGACCGTTTTAATGATGTAAATGATGAGATTCATGCACGGTTGAGTTCACATGCACGATTCAATGAAATTAGAGACTATGCATTATCACGGTGGTATATTTTTATATCAAACCGCTCACTAGCAAGCATTTTTATTTCGCATCCATTGGTTCGACAACTTAAAGGGGATGCTGATTTTTATATTGACGGATTATCTTTTCAACTTAAAGCTATTGACTTTCCTTCCAATTCTCCATTAAAAATTGAAGAGGCAAAAAAGGATAAACAAGCATTTCTAGATTGGTGGATGAGGGAGCACCATGAATCAGATTTAAGTAAGAATACAATTTATCTTTTTTTACAATCAACAACGGCGGAAAACTGGAAACTAAGGGCTGAACTCGGTTTGCTAAAACAATTTATTTACGAGTATTTAGACGGTTTTAGCCGAAAAAACCTACTCAATTCTAGAACAAAATCAGGATTGCTTTATACCGAGGTACTTTTTTTTGAAAAGTAGAATTAATACTTACTCTTCCTCAACATTGGGTGCTTCATCTTCGTAAATATACCGATAATGAAGACCAGTATAAAGAGCACTGATTCCTGCTAGCATAAAGATTTGAATCGCAATATTCAGTAAGAAATTAATACCATTACCAACACTTCCTAAAAACATAGTTATCGTACTAATTACCATTAATGCAATTAAAAATGCAACACCTAGGGCAAACGATATGAGTATCAATTTGGCTGCCCTGTTCCACGTTACTCGCATAAGGCTATATCGGAGCGAGTCAATAACTCCAAGTTTGCCCAAAACAATCCCAGGTAGAAATGCAATAAATCGCATTAGAAATAAGATGATAAAGAGGAACATAGCTACAGAAAGCAACGCATGAATACTGCTCAACATCATTGCAAAGAAAGCGAGACTGCTGTAAATAAGTACAATGGAAATGGAGGCCAAGAATATGTTTAGTACGGTACGCAAATCAGTATTGGAAAACATGTCTTTTAATGTTGGATTCTTACCATGCAGAACATCTTGGCTGGTTTTCACTAGGATAGCGTAGATATAAGCTTGGAACAAGAACATAACAAGAAAAATAATAAGCAGTATGGGCCAATTTGCTAGAAATTGCTCTGCTAAATTTTGAGAGAAAGCTTCTAATTCTGCTTGATTCTCCAAAGGATTTTGTGCAATAGCCAAGTATAGTTCAAGATCAACATCTAAAATACGAGTTATAATACCCAAAATAAATGCCATTGTAACAGCGAAATATGCAATGCCGATAGGCAAGGAATACCGTAGCATTTTTAAGGTATGTTCCCATATGCTTTTAAAAAAATCTCCTTTGAAACTTTCACTTGGTGTCATTCGACAAAGTTATTGTAAAAAAAATCTTAATGTATAGTGTTGATATACAGTGATTTGATAATAGTTAATTGAGAAAAGTTGTTGACACAAATTAAGGTTCAGCCACTACTTATTTTTTGTAGATTTATATTTGGGAATTTAGAGAAAATGACGACTTTTGCAGCCCTGTTGGAATAAGGAGAACCAACGGGATTATAAAAAATATATTTACATGGTAAAATTAAGACTTCGTAGACAAGGAAGAAAAGGAAAACCTTTCTACTACATTGTGGCGGCGGATGCACGTGCTCCTAGGGATGGTCGATTTATTGAGAGAATTGGTTCGTATAATCCGAACACCAATCCTGCAACAATTGATCTTAACCTAGACGATGCGGTTCGTTGGTTAGGTAATGGGGCAATCCCAACAGACACTTGCAGAGCAATTCTTTCATACAAGGGGGCAATGCACAAACATCATTTAAACAAAGGTGTTGCTAAAGGAGCTCTAACTCAAGAACAAGCAGATAAAAAATTCTCTGCTTGGATGGAAGAGAAAGAATCTAGAATTCAATCTAAGAGAGATGGTTTAAGTCAAGCAGAAGCTGATAAGGCCGCTGCAGCTCATCAAAAAGAAATTGAAATTAGAACTGCCAGAGAAAAAGCAATTGCAGAAAAGAATGCTCCTGAAGGAGTAGCTGAAGATGCAGCGGAAGCAGCAGCAAGCGAAGAAGCGGTTGCAGAGGCACCTGCTGAAGAAGCTGTAGCGGAAACTCCTGCAGAGGAAGTAGCTGAAGCACCTGCTGAAGAAGCTGTAGCAGAAACTCCTGCAGAGGAAGTAGCTGAAGCACCTGCAGAAGAGGTTGTAGCTGAAGCAACTCCAGCTGAGGAAACTCCAGCTGAGGATGCACCTGCAGAAGAAACTCCAGAAGCAGAAGCTTAATTTCTGATGATATCCAAGGAAAACTTGGTTTGTGTAGGACATATTTCACGTCCACACAGTTTTAAAGGAGAAATTCAATTTTCACTAAATAAAAAAATCGCCCTATTACAGGGCGATTTTGTTTTTATAAAATTGGAAGGTCAGTATATTCCGTATCAAATTTTGAATGTTAAGGGGAAAAAAGAAAATCCAATTGTCAATTTAGAATTTGTTGATACCTACGAAGATGCTCAAGAATTATGCAGCAATGAAATTTATGCAGATATTGATGAGCAACCTGAAGAATCAGAATTAAGTTTTATTGGATTCGAAGTTATAGATAAAAACCTTGGAACAATAGGTGTTGTTAAAGATGTACAAAACCTTCCTCAGCAGCTTATGTTAATTGTTCCTTATAATGATAAGGATGCCTACATTCCTTTAGTAGAAGCATTTATCAATTATATTTCACCCGAGAAAAAGGAAATTTGGCTTACATTGCCTCAAGGTCTTCTTGATTTGTAATGCATCGTATAGACATCATATCGGTTCAACCTCAATTAATGGAAAGTCCATTGAACCATAGTATTGTACAACGAGCTAAGGATAAAGGATTAGTAGAGATCGTTTTTCATAATTTGAGAGACTTTGGAATTGGTGCTTATAAGCAAGTAGACGATACTGTTTATGGAGGTGGAGCTGGCATGGTAATGCGATGTGAACCAATATTTGATTGCATAAATATGCTTAAATCAGAACGTGACTACGCTGAGGTAATATATGTATGTCCGGATGGTGATGTTTACGATCAAAAGGAAGCTAATCAGCTTTCTCTAAAGAAAAATATTATCATTTTATGCGGTCATTATAAAGGTATAGACCAACGCATTAGAGATCAAATAATAACAAAAGAAATTTCCATCGGAAGTTACGTGTTGAGTGGAGGTGAAATAGCAGCGGTAGTTATTGCCGATTCAATATGTCGTCTAATTCCAGGTGTTATTTCTGATGAAGAATCTGCACTTACAGATAGTTTTCAAGATGGAATGCTAGCACCACCAGTTTACACAAGACCGTCAGATTATAAAGGATTGAAGGTTCCTGATGTTCTTCAAAGCGGCCATTTTGCCAAGATAGAAGAATGGAGGTATGAACAAGCTCTGAAATTGA
>JABDQY010000243.1 GCA_013042025.1 Bacteroidia bacterium | reverse complement strand
GCACAGGCAAATGCACAAAGTTACTTTGTGAATGGTAATGCAAAAGCTTTAGGAGGTTCCTGTTATCAGCTAACTTCAAATAGCAATTTCCAGTTAGGTTCAGTTTGGTATGCAGATCAACTTGATTTGTCAAAACCTTTCGATTTGGAATTTGAACTAAATTTTGGTGCAAGCGATTATGGTGCTGATGGAATTGTATTTGTAATGCAAACGGTTGGAAACAGAGCGTTAGGACAAAGTGGAGGAGGATTAGGATTTGAAGGATTTTCTCCAAGCTTGGGAGTTGAATTTGACGACTACTACAATGCAAATATTGGTGATCCAACGTATGATCATATCGCTATTTTAAAGAATGGAAGTGTAAACCATAATTCAACTAACAGTATAGCTTCCCCTGTACCGGCATTATTTAGTTCAGGTAATATTGAAGATGGTGCAAATCATATTGTTCGTATAATTTGGGACCCAATTTTTAAGCGTTTTGAAGTATGGTTTGATTGTGTTTTAAGGCATCGAATAACGCTAGATTTAGTAGATGAAATTTTTAATGGTCAATCAAAAGTGTTTTGGGGTTTTACAGCAGCTACGGGTGGATCTACAAACACTCAAATAGCTTGTTTAAAGGATGATATTATAGTTCAAGATACTTTTCCTATTTGCAAAGGAGACACCATACCATTGAACGCTAGGGAGAGTATAAATCAAAGCTACTCTTGGAGTCCTGCTGACTTTTTAGATAATACAACCATTAGAACTCCTAGATGCAACAGCATAGTTCCCATGACCTATTATGTGGAATACAAAGATAGATGTAATAAGACGATACGAGATACGGTGCATGTTGTGATTGACCAACCATTTACAATGGATGAGGGTCAAGATACGTTGCTTTGTGATAATGAGGCGTACTTCATTAATCTAAATGAAAAGTATGACAGTGTACTTTGGAACAATACATTATCAGCTAAAGCAGTTGCTTGGAGAACGCAAGGGAAATATACACTGCGTGTATGGAAGGGGGTGTGTTATGATGATGATACATTTAATATTCGAGTAGACAACTCTCCAACAATTGAAATAATTGGTGACTCGCTTTTTTGTGAAGGAGATGAAACAGAATTATCTTTAATAGTGAATCCAGTTAGTGCAAGTTTTCAATGGCAAGACGGAAGTGACGTACTTAGTAAGATTTTTAATGAAACAACAGATTTATCAATACGTGCAACAAATGAATGTGCAGATATAGAGGTGCCATTCGCTGTTCGGGAAATAGTTTTACCAAATTTAGAGATAGGAACGGACTCTACGCTTTGCGAGGGGGACAGTATAATTTTACGTGCTCCGCAACAACCAAACCTCGATTATCTTTGGAACAATGGAGAAACGGGTGCCAACCTAACTATTAATGAACCAGGATCCTATTCCATAGTAATGAGTGAAGCAGATTCGTGCTTCGCATACGATACCATACAATTTGAAGGCATTCCATTCCCTAACTTAAGTGATATTGACGATATCGTTCTTTGCAAGAATGAAGAGCTTTTACTCACTAATGCAGATAGTTATGGTGAAGTTATTTGGAATTCAAAGATCAAGGGAGACTCCTACTTACTGAAGAATGTTGAAGGATTGGTAGAGGTGAAATCCAGCAATCAGTGCGGAATTGATAGTATTGATTTTAACATAGATTTGATTGATTGCTTTTGTACCTTGTATTTACCCAACGCATTAACTGTCAATAATGATGGGTTAAATGAAACGTTAAATCCCATATTTGATTGTCCTAAATTAATCACTTTCAAACTGGAAGTGTACAATAAGTGGGGTGAGCGACTTTGGGAAACTACAGATCAGAATAGTGAATGGGATGCTACATTTAAGGGTAAGCCTGTTCAAGATGGAGTTTACTTTTGGGTAGCACAATGGTCTGGAATAGAAAATGGACTTCAACAAAGATCTACCGACAAAGGTATCCTTCATGTATTTCACTAAAGCAACTGATATAAATCAGACAACTTTTCGGTATCAATAGGAACCCTCTTCGATTGACCCCATTTGATTAATCTAATTTCACCTTCGGCAATCTCTATACCCGTAATATCACCATCTGAGAAAGAACAACATCCCGAATTGAAATAACACGGTTTGTTATCTGATACCAAAGTCCCAATTGCAGTGGTTTTCTTACGTAGTTGTGCAATCTTGTTCCGAATCTCTTTAATAGCTCCAGTATTCTCAGGCTTATCATGGTCGAGCCCTTCCAGTTGCTTTTCAAGTACATCTAAATGGTTCTTACTCATAAAAACAGGTTGGTGTGTATGACCGCAAATAATCAATTGCTTTGATTTCTGCTTTGCCCAAGAGTGCATTGCAATATCGTGCTTGTCTTTTAGGTTTTTACTCTTGGCAGGAGTGGAGAGTGGAATCTTAAACCAGCGTTGTATGTTTCTCCAAATTACGCGAACAAACCATCTACTAATACCAGCGAACCTATCACTTGCTGTGCTACCTTGGTGTCCGTGAACTAGAAGCATGTCACCGAGAGACTTGGAGTTACTCGTTAGCTTAAAGTTAACTGCTTCGTACGTTTTAATGTTATCAAAAAAAGGGAAGAGATGTTTTTTTACTTTAGCTAGATGATTCCAAGCATCATCGTGGTTACCCCATATTTTAATTAATCGATTCTGAAGGTAAAATTCTTTTTCAACTTGAAGAACATCTTTGTACTTGGTAATAACATTTTTCAAAGTGTTTTCCCAAAACTCTTCGGCGTCTCCAAGAATTATCAATCCATACCCCTCATTTTTATAATAGGAGAGAGCTTCTAGATAGTTGGACTTACAAATAGCAAAATCATCTGCACCATCTCCAATGCCACGGTGATGGTCGCTAAAAACAATCCACTTCTCCGAATCAACATCCATATTAAAAGATGTTGCCTTTTTGGACAAAAAGTCGAGTCGCTTGTGTATGTTTTGAATAGATGCCATGGAATAATTCTCCGAAAATAAAAAAGCCCTAGTAAATACTAGGGCTTTTTAAAATATTCTGTTCTGATAGTTTATTCTTCTTCTTCGCTACTTTCTTTTTTAGAAGGTGCTTTTTTCTTTGCAGGAGCATCTTCTTTCTTAGCAGCTTTAGCAGGCTTACTTTTCATAGAATCAAGAACATCCATAACACCACCTACTACAACACCTGATTCGGCTTTGTTTGGAGATTCGATTGTTACTTTCGTTTTTAATCTCTTGATAGTTGCAACTCTTACCTTTGCTACAGTTTTATTTTTTCTACCTTTTCTTTCTAATCTTGTTACACCCATTGCTAAAAATTTTTGCAAAAGTAATACTTTTACCGAAGTAAAGATATATGATAAAGAAATTTTTAAGTGATTCTATCCCAAAGTTCTTTTATGAGTTTGAAACTGAAGAACCTTTTAAGCATTGTTCTCTGTGCAACAGGGAGTTAAGTGATTCGGATAAGTATGCAGTGGAAAAGGTTTTAAAGCAAAATAAGAAAATCAATAAAGCAGAAATTGTATATGAATATGCGATGTGTTGGGACTGTGCTTCAGAAATGGGTGATGAAATTTCAGAAGAGTCGAAAGAAAGTATAGTTAATCTCTATCAAGATCACAGTGAAAATGTGATGATGAAATTGGATTATTTACATCGAACGGAGAAGTATAATATCGAAAGCTGGCTAGAGCGATGCACATTTACAGGAAAAGAAACACGCGTATGCGGAGAGTATAGTGTTAGCGGAATAATAGAAGGAGGGAAGTTATTGTATGAACATTCTCCAGTGGTGGTTTCCGACGAGTTTATGGAGAAAATGCAAGAAGTGTTGTCTGAGAAAACAAAGGAGTTCTTAGATGGCTTAAAAGACGAACTGATTTATTCTCCTTCTGAGTTCAATGATATTATTAACTCACCTACTGTAGGTTTATTTTAATTATCAAAATCTTTGGCACAAAAAAAGCGGCTCGAAAGCCGCTTTTAAATTTTATTATGCTATTACTAAATTAATCAGCAAGTATTACTCTAATTGTGCTTGAAGCGTTATCCGCTTTAACATTAATTAAGTAAACTCCACCAGCTAATCTATCAGTAGCAAGGCTAAACTCTTTTGGTCCAACAGCAGCGAAATTATCACTGATTACGTTTCCAAGAAGATCAGTCATTGTAATAGTAACATTTTCTATTGCAACGTTTTCTTCTATTTTAACCATAATCTCTTGACCCATTTTTGCTGGGTTAGGATATGCCGTAACTCCTAAGTTATCTTTAACAGAAGCAACTCCACTTGGATCTTCAACTGTAACTAAGAAATCAGCATCGAAGAAGAAATCTCTAGTCCAACCAAAGAAAGCCATAGTAGCAAGGTATCCTTTTAATGGACCGAACTCTTGTCCGTATCTTACTTGTCTGTTTGATGTGAAAGTATTGTTGAAGTGAGATTCTTGAGGCATTCCAGTTCCGTCGTTACCATAAGTAACAGAACCGAAGTTGTTCAATAAAATTTGAGGTTGTGCATTATCGTCGAAACTAGCTAATGTATCTCCAAATTCATATGGTTGCATTGGCTTATAAACCAAAGAAACACCGATAGTGTTGTCATATGTCGCAGTTTGAGAATTATCACTAATTTCATTTATGCCAGCAGGAACTGCGAATTGAAGTGTACCTAGAGCAATTGTTTCTCCATTTACAGTATCAGTAGCAGCTGCTTTAGTTAATAATATAGTATCAGTAAATAAAACGTCTGTAGGTCCTAACAAATCAACGCTAAAGTTTTCACCTTTAGGAATTGCAAATCTATCATCTGTAGCACTCATGTACCAATCGTCTAATTGATCAGCAGTATAGAAGTGAACAATTGCAGTATCAACGATATTTACCATTGAACCAGCAACATCCATAGAATCTGTATATCTGATATATGCATATGGCATTCTGATAGAATCAACTTTGTAGCTATCATAGTTGTTCATTAACCAACCTGTCTGTAATTCATAGAAAGGCTCAGTTGGTTGAAAAACTGTTCCAATTAGGTGGAATCCATTTCCGAAAGGCTCAGTTCCATCACTTGGTACAATTACAACACCAGAATCTGGGTGTAATCTCATGAAAGATGGTCCTTGGAAAAAGGCTCCTTGATCTTCCCAGTTAGAAACAGGGCTCATCCACTCAGTATAAAATGCTTTATTGCTTGAATTTTTTGTTAATTCAGGTAAATTAGAAATATCTAAGTTTAAATTTTCTTCTTGATACTCAGCTAAGTTAGTAAATGGTGCAACAGTTTGAGCGTAAGAAGAAACGCTAAAAAGTACAGCCGAAATTAGTAATACGTAAAATTTTTTCATTTGTTGTTGTCTTAAAAGTTTGCCAAAATTAATTTATTCTTCAAATTTACATAGGAATTATTTCACAATTTGTCATCAGAGGGCAAGAATAATAGCTAGATATCTCCATCCATTGGCCTGATTAGGATTTCCTCCATCACTGAATTATCATCTAATTGATAAGCGGTCCATATCAGTTGAGCAATGGATTTGGGTTTGATAAATCTATCGATTGGAAGATCCGATTCTGACCAAGAATTGGTGTATGTTGCTCCTGGTAATACCGCACTAACGCGGATATTAAACTCTTTCATCTCTTCACGCAGCACTTTGGTTAAACCATATTGAGCATACTTAGAAATGCAATAAGATCCTCCATTTATATAAGGTGTAATACTTGCTGTAGAACAGATATTAAAGATATAGCCTGATTGAGGTGATTTTAAGGCAGAGAGACAGTTTCTTGTTAGATGGTATGTGGAAGCAAGATTCGTGTTTATTTGAATTTCAAACGCATCTTCATGTTCTTCAGAGATTTTTCCAGGTAAAAAGACACCAACATTATTTACAAGTACATCAATGGAAGATGTTTGGTCTAATATCCAGTCTGAAAAATCACGGACTTCTTTCTTATTCGATAAATCAGCTTTGAATTGATTGAGATTTTGATGTTTGAAATTGTGATCAATTGACCGTGCTGAAGTAAATACACGAAACCCCTCAGCTAAAAACTTTTCACAAATTGCTCTTCCAATACCTTTAGTTCCACCGCTTATTACTGCTACCTTATCTTGGTTATTTCCCATTGAGGCAAAGATAGAAGATTGTATTAGTGTAGTATCAAGTTTTCACATTTTATACATACTGTGGAGTATTTTATATAAGTCCTTTCTTCTTGTAGTTATATTTACCGCCGATTTGAAATTTTTCTATGAATTTGGAAAATACTTGATGTTTTTGAAGAGCATGTTCTCACGCCCTGAGAAAATGAGTGTTTTTATAGATAGAACATTAATAGAGATGAACAACATAGGTGTTGGTTCATTAACGATTGTAGCCATCATTGCATTTTTTCAAGGTGCGGTTACCACACTTCAAATTGCTTATCAGTTGATTTCTCCACTTGTTTCAAATCCTACAATTGGGTCTATAGTTAGTGACTCTTCCATGTTGGAGCTTGCACCTACTATAACATGTTTGGTTTTAGCAGGAAAGGTGGGGTCGCATATTGCATCTGAAATCGGAACCATGCGTGTAAGTGAGCAAATTGATGCTCTTGAGGTAATGGGAATAAATTCGAGTAGCTATTTAGCCTTACCTAAAATTACGGCAGGTATAATAATGATTCCAATGCTAGTAATTATTTCGATTTTCCTAAGTAATCTTGGAGGAATAATCGCAGGTGAAGCAACTGGGATTTTAACCTCTCAGGAATATTTACAAGGTGCAAGAGAATCATTTTTACCTTATAATCTTTTCTTTTCAATAGTAAAGGCATTTACGTATGCATTCATTATTACATCGATTTCAAGTTTTCAAGGATATTTTACAAGTGGTGGTGCACTAGAAGTTGGTTCGAGTAGCACAAAGGCTGTGGTATATAGTGCAGTTGCTATTCTTTTTGCTGATTACATACTTGCTCAATTAATGCTGTGATAGAAGTTAGAGACATACGAAAAAGTTTTGATGGGGTGGAAATACTAAAAGGTATTTCTACCAAATTTGAGGCTGGAAAAACAAACCTTGTTATTGGTGCCAGTGGTAGCGGTAAGAGTGTGCTTATGAAATGTATGGTAGGTTTAATAGAACCTACAGAAGGACACATTGTTTATGACAACAGGGATTTTACCAATCTTTCCTATAAAGAAATGCGAGATGTTCGAAGGGAAATTGGAATGTTGTTCCAAGGAACAGCTCTTTTTGATTCACTAACCGTTGAACAAAACGTTGAGTTTGCTATAAAAATGTTTACTAAAATGACACCTGCAGAAAGGCATGATAGGGTAAACTTTTGTTTGGAACAAGTGAATTTGCCGGGTGTAAATGATAAGTTTCCGGCTGAAATAAGCGGTGGAATGAAAAAAAGGGTAGGAATTGCACGAGCAATTGCCCTCGATATTAAATATTTGTTTTGCGATGAACCAAATTCTGGTTTAGACCCAGTTACCTCACGTGTAATCGATGAATTACTTAAGCAAATTACAGAGGAGTTTAATATCACAACAATTATAAATACCCATGATATGAAGACCGTCTTTGATATTGGAGACGATGTTATTTTTATCTTTGAAGGCTCGAATGAATGGCAAGGTAAAGTTCGAGATATAAACACGTGTGGTAATGAGAAACTTACGAAGTTTATCCAGGCGTCTTATTTTAAATAGATTTACATGAAAAAAAGTATACTAATTTTATTATTGGGAACAATCTTGTTCTCATTCAAGTCTGATGTGGCGGAAGAAGGAATCTTCCCTATGAGTCATTTATCTAAACTAGATTTAAAGAAAGCAGGTTTAAAAATTGGAGTTGATGAAATTTACAACGAGTCAAAACCGAGTTTGGTAAATGCACTTGTAAGACTTGGAGGTTGCACAGGTTCTTTTATTTCCAATGAAGGATTAATCATCACAAATCACCATTGTGTTTTCAGTGCGGTTGCTTCGGCTAGTACACCAGAGCAAAATCACCTTGAAAATGGATTTTATGCCGAAACCAATGACCAAGAAATAAAGACTTCACTTCCATGTAAGATTACACGTTCTTTTAAAGATGTTTCTACAGAAGTTCTTGAAGGAGTGGATGAGATTTCAAATGCAATTGAAAAGCAGACTAAGATAAAGGAAAACATTGCTTCAATCATTGAAGAAGAAGAAGCCAAGTTTAAAGATTTAACAATAGAAATCTCCGAAATGTTGGTGGGTAAATCATACACTTTATTCAGATACAAAATGCTGAATGATGTACGTTTGGTCTATGTGCCACCAAAGAACATAGGGAAATTTGGAGGAGAGACAGATAATTGGGAATGGCCAAGACACAATGGCGATTTTTCAATAGTTCGTGCTTATGAGAATGGAAAACCGTATGCACCAGAAAAATTCTTAGAAGTAAATCCAGCAGGAACTAAAGATGGTGACTTTACGTTTATTCTCGGTTATCCAGGAAGAACATACAGAAATCAAACTGCAGAGTTTCTAACATATCAAAATGACTATGTACTTCCTATTATAGCAGATTGGTTTGATTACAAAATAGATGCGATTAAAGAGCATGCTGGAAATGATGTTGGCCAACAATTAAAGTATAGTGGAACCTTAGCTAGCTTGAGCAATACATCAAAGAACTTTAAAGGTAAAATGCAAGGTTTGCAACGTACAGATGTAATCGAAAGAACTTACAACGATCAAGCATATCTTAAAGAATATGCGGAAAGCAATATTGATTTAAAGTCGTATGTTCCTTTGTTTGATAAAAACAAAGAATTATATGAACGAAAGTTCAAACTTATTACAGATTACTTGTATTTAAACCAGTTGTATGGAACAGGTGTGTTTAGTGCAGCAGCAACAATCTCCAGTTATAATAATAGGTTTGCTAATATGACAAAGAGTGAGGTGAATACTTTGCTCGATAGTAATAAACAAGACGTTAGAAAATCATTTGGCACCTATTTCGGGATAGGGAATAATGAATCGTTGGATAAAACCTTATTTACAGAATTATTTTACCGCTTATCTCAAACTTCAAATCCTGAATTAAGAGAAGTATTTACTAGTAGAATTGAAGACTATACTCAAGCTGAGATTAGGAATTGTGCTGAGATTATGTTTGACAAATCAGGATTGGCTAAAAGTGCAAATGGAGCATTTGCATTAGATAAGAAACCAAAGAAGTTTTTCAAAAACAAATCGGAGTTAGTGAAATTTGCTGCAGACATAAACCAAGTATTTTCTAAGATGAGAGGTGAGATGAATGAGGTTAATGCTGGAATCAATGAAATAATACCACGATTTAACGATCTTGAAATGGAACTAAATGGAGATGTATTTGTACCCGATGCAAATTCAACTTTGCGATTTACATATGGTTATGTTAGTGGTTATGAGCCTGAGGATGCTGTTGTTTTCAGTCCATTTACAACGATAGAAGGGATTTTAGAAAAGAGTATAGGGTCTGATAATAAAGATTACTTCTTGCAGCCTGAGTTCATTGAAAAATTACAGAAAACCCAACCAGCTGATGTTTTAAAACATCCGCAGCATAATTCAGTTGTAGTTGCATTCTTGTACAACATGGATACAACTGGAGGGAATAGTGGAAGTCCGATTATGGATGGAAATGGAAGAATTGTAGGTGTAAATTTTGATAGAGCGTATACAGCTACTATTAATGATTATGCTTGGAATCAAAGCTATAGTCGCTCGATTGGAGTGGATATCCGCTACGTTTTATACGTGATGAAATATTTTGGTGGAGCAGATGAAGTGCTCGCTGAAATGGGAGTAGAGCTTTAATACGTTAGTCTATCTTGATTACTGTTTTGTTATATTTGCCAGAAGCAGTATGAACACGGATGTAGTACTGTCCTGAAGCTTCATTATTCAAATCGATTGATGTTTGATTTCTAGCATCGAGCAGTTTCTTTCCATTAGCGTCATACATTTCAATTAAGAGAATTTCTTCATCTGAAACTACATTTACATGTCCTGTTGTAGGATTGGGATAAATACTGATATTGTGATCTAGCATTTTCTTAATATCTGAAGTAGAATTATCTTCTCCATTATTGCAACTTGCCATGTCGTGCATGTTGGTTCCATCAAAGTTAACCGGACTTCCAAGTTCAACTTTATCTCCTTTTATCAGTACTGGCGTAATTGTATTGGGGTTTAAACCTCGAGCACCCATACCCAAGTAAAGCACGTCATTTAAAAAGAAAGAACCATAGATATGTTTAGAGTTCATTGTAAGGTTATATGATTTAACTAAACCTTTTCTGCTATACACTTTAATATGTGTGTTGTTTGATAAATCATCACCAATAAATATCCATGCTTGTCCTTGATTGTCCACTGCAACGTCAGCTGATGATATTATTTGGTCTTCAAATCTTTCTACTACTTCTAAACTCTTTCCATTGAAATAAAACAAAACATTGTTTTTTCCACCCTCATTGCCCATAAAAAAGATGTCGTTCAAATGTCCTCCACCATTAACCAATTTAATATCTCCATAAAGGTTGGCCCAACTGGTGTCTGAGTTTTGAAAAATTACTCCATTTTTTTGAGGGTTTACGGCATAAAATTGGGAATTATTCTCCCCACAATATGCAATACTTCTTCCGCAGTTATTAAGGACAACATCACCTCCAACTACAGTATCTCCAAGCAAACTCCATTGCTGAATTTGTCCTTTTACGTTAACGGTAAAAAACACGGTGGAACAATTGATTGCAGGAGCAGTAACTTGAGCTAGGGTTGTTAAGCTAAAACAGCAAAAAAATGAAATAAATAGATACTTTCTCAAAATCATAATAGGGTTAGAATGTTGTAATTGTCTCAAATATACAGAAACAAAATCGAATGAAACGTGGGATTAAGTGTTATGACAATTTTAAAAATACAATTGCAAGCATAACTGCTATATTCAATGGCAGCAACCAGTATACCCACTTGGTGTTATTAGATCCAAATATATTTTGAGTTATAAATGTATCCATCTCATTATACAGATGAGAACTAGCTTCTTCTTTATTTCCTTCAGCTAATTCAGATTGAACATTCTTTACCATTCCTGCTAACGGAATTTTATTCAATAGAAATGAAACTGCTTTGGAAACAAATCTAGGAGCTCGATCAAATTTTTCTTTCAACACACTTGCATAGTCAAATGCTTTTGAAAATTGACTATCGTTTGATTGATTTACAACTTTCTCTGAATTGTCTATAATAACCTCACTCAATCTGTGAAATAATCCACTGGATTGTTGATATGCGTATCCAAAAATCTCTACTAAAACAAACTGATAGGCTCGATATAGTGCAAATCCTGTAAACAAAATACCGACTGCAAAAAGTAGCATTAGATAAAGACCATTAATGCTTTCTGAATGTTTACCAAAATAGTTATAAAATCCATAGGTAATTAGCAGAAGGTTACAAAATCCAAAAAGAAATCCTATAGAGAATAAACGTTTTGCTCCTCTAATTCCAAATTTACCACTTTGAAGAATGAGCTGCAGAGCATTTTGGGGTAGATGGTCTAAATTATCTGAATACGCCATGTGTTTAGGTTTACACAAATAAACAGAATTTGATTTAGTCTTCTGTTATTCCAATATGCACCAAGGCATCACCTTGATTAACTAAAGATGCTTGGTTAGAACAGATTATAAATCCGTTGGTAGTTGCTTTTACGGGTTTTTCAAAATTACCGTAAGGGTCTGATATTGTTCCGATTAGCTGCCCCTTTTCGACATATTGACCTAGTCTAGGAATCTTACGATACATCCCAGATCGGTTTGCTCTAAGCCAAACTGATTTAGTGATGATGTGATGATTTTCTTCAGTAGGCATAGTGCTTATTTCTTCCTCAAAATCTCTAATTTTCAAGTGATGCATCACTTTTAATGTACCTTCAATTGCACTTTTAGTAACCATTTTGTCTAAATACAAAGATCGACCACCTTCAAAAAGTAGAACTTTTTTACCGAGATCTGTCGCCGATTTTCGGAACGATTTATCCCTGTTTTTAGAGTGTAGAATGAAACGAGAACCAAAAATTTTAGCAAGTTCTAAACACTCGTTATCATTCTTATCAATGCGAATTTGAGAATAATTAAACCTGCTATCGCCTCCAGTATGGTAATCGATTATATAATCTACAACTGGAACAATATGCTGCATTATAGCATATGCAAAGCGAGATGCAAGAGATCCTTTCTTGCTGCCTGGAAATACTCTATTGAGGTCACGACCATCAGGAAATTGTCTTTTCTGATTTAGGAATCCAAAGACATTTACAACGGGTATGCAAATAACCGTTCCACAGGTAGGCTTGTTGTATTTTGCACTTATAATCTGTCGAACAATTTCCACTCCGTTCACCTCATTTCCATGAATACCGGCAATTAAAAGTAAGGTTGGGCCAGGTTTTTTGGATCTTTCAATGATTACAGGTACTTCGAGACGAGTTCCCGTATGCAATTTAGCAATGTCTAGGTTTAATTTAGTGCGGCCGTAGCCAATTTCTTGGTTAAGTATATTCAATAGAGTTTTAATCTATATTTCTTTCGATATATCTAATAATAGCTTTAGCAATGTCTTTACCTGTTGCTTTCTCAATTCCTTCAAGTCCTGGAGACGAGTTAACTTCCATTACCTTAGGGCCGGAAGAGGATTGTAACATATCAACACCAGCTATTCCTAATCCTAAAACTTTAGCTGCTTTTAACGCTGTGTTTTCTTCATCTTCCGATAGCTCAATAATGCTAGCACTTCCTCCTCGGTGAAGATTGCTTCTAAATTCACCTTCTTTACCTTGTCGCTTCATAGCACCAACTACAACTCCGTCTATTACAAATGCTCGAATATCTGCACCACCAGATTCTTTGATGAATTCTTGCACCATTACTCGTGCATTTAGTCCTTGAAAAGCTTCTAATACCGAATGAGCAGCACTTTTTGTTTCCGCTAATAACACACCTACACCTTGAGTACCTTCTAGCAATTTAATAATTACTGGAGGTCCTCCAACTTTGGAAATGAGACTATCTGGATCTTTGGAAAAATCAGTGAAAGCGGTTTTCGGTAAGTTAATTCCAGAACGAGATAATATTTGCAAAGAGCGAAGTTTATCTCTTGAACGCACCAATGCTTGAGATTCGGTAGTAGTAAATACCTTCATCATCTCAAATTGACGAACAACTGCAGTTCCGTAGAAGGTAACAGATGCACCTATTCTTGGAATAACTGCATCAATATCTAATAGAGGTTCTCCTTTGTAAAAGAGTTGAGGCTTTTTCTTTTCAATCAGAATATCACATTTTAAATGATCTAAGACCACCATTTCATGATTTCTATGTTCACCCGCTTCAACTATTCTTTGGGTTGAATAAAGTTTCGGATTTCTTGATAGAACAGCAATTTTCATTGGTCTTTCTTATCGAAGCACTTCGTTGCTTACACCAGTAAAACTAAAACCACCATCGTGGAAAAGGTTCTGCATCGTAACCATTTTTGTGAAATCTGAGAACATACTTATGCAGTAATCAGCACATGCTTCTGCATCGGCATTTCCTAAAGGAGACATCTTCTCTGCATAGCTAATAAAATCATCAAATCCTTTAACACCACTACCTGCAGTAGTTACAGTTGGAGATTGAGATATTGTATTTACTCTAACCTTGTTCTTCTTACCATAGTGATATCCAAAATTACGAGCAATGCTTTCTAAGATTGCCTTGCTTTCGCTCATTTCGCTGTAATCAGGGAATACACGCTGAGCAGCAATATAGGTAAGACCAAGAATTGATCCCCAATCGTTGATTGCGTCTTTTTGATAACATGCTTGAATCATTTTATGGAATGACAAAGCAGAGATATCATATGTTTTATGGGTCCAATCGTACTTTAAATCTGTATATGGTCGTCCTTTTCGTACATTTAAACTCATTCCAATAGAATGAAGCATAAAATCAAACTTACCTCCAAAATGTTCCATTGATTTATCAACCAATTCAAGAACTTGATCGTTATCTGTAACATCACAAGGAACGATTATGGCATTTGTTTTTTCTGCCAAGTTGTTTATTTCTCCCATTCTCATTGCGATAGGAGCATTTGTTAATACAATTTCTGCACCTTGCTCTACACACTTTTCTGCAACTTTCCAGGCAATAGAATTACTATCTAATGCACCAGAAATGATTCCTTTTTTCCTTTTTAGTAGATTGTTTGACATAATTATTTGTTTACGCATTGCAATGTTAGAAAAATAAAACATTTCTAAACGCTAATGAGCAAGCTTTTTTATGTAATACTCGGTATGATATTCATTTCTAGTTGCATCACTTCTCGCTTTATTAATGTCTCTAATGTTATAAGTGAACATGGATCTCAAGCTCTATGGGAT